>JBDTOA010000262.1:0-3170 GCA_039933475.1 Dermatophilaceae bacterium | reverse complement strand
CCTGAAGGCGAGATCTGGGTGCACTGCGCCGCTGGGTACCGGGCTTCGATCGCCGCCTCTATCCTTGCCGCGGCGGGCACCCATGTGGTCGCCGTCGATGACGACTTCACCGAACAGGCCAAAGCAGCCGGGTTGCCGGTCGTGACCGCCATCGAGCGCAGCGACGTCGAGGTGTCCTAGACGAGCGCGCTCGGCGGGGTAGCCCGCCGGTCCATCGCACCCAGCTGAACGGAGACTTCCTCGTGCTCGCGTTGGCCATCCCCATCGGCCTGCTCATCGGCCTCAGCCTCGGCGCGCTCGGTGGCGGAGGTTCGATCCTGACCGTGCCCGCGCTGGTCTACCTGCTTGGCCAGGACACGCATACGGCCACGACCAGCTCGCTGATCATCGTGGGGGTCGCCGCACTGACCGGGATGGCCGCCCACCACAGGGCGGGCCGGGTGCGGGTCGCCTCAGGGGTGACCTTCGGGGTGCTCGGGATCGCCGGAACGTACACCGGATCAAGGCTCTCGGTGAACGTCAGGCCCGATGTCCTGCTGGCCGCGTTCTCGATGCTCCTGCTCGTCGTGGCAGCGGTGATGTTCGCTCGCAGCCGGCGCCACCCAGGGGTCAGTGCCGCCACGGCGATGGATGTCGGCCCGATCATCGGGTGGCGGCCGTCCTTCGTCTGCCGGTGCCCGCGCGCGCTGAAGCTGGTCCTGACGGCATCGGCGGTCGGCCTGCTGACCGGCTTCTTCGGTGTGGGCGGCGGCTTCGTCGTGGTACCCGCCCTCGTCCTGGTTCTGGGCTTCTCGATGCCCGTCGCGGTGGGGACCTCGCTGCTGGTGATCTCGATCAACAGCGCCTCGGCCCTCGTCGCGCGTCTGGGCCAGGGGGTGGCCCTGGACTGGGTCCTCATCGGTTCGTTCACCGCTGCAGCCATGATCGGCGGCATCCTCGGCGGGCGCGTCGCCGCACGCGTCCGGCCGATGATTCTCGCCCGCAGCTTCGCCCTGCTGCTCGTTGTCGTTGCCCTGTACACAGCCGCGCAGACGATCCCGCAGCTGGTCTGAGCGGTGAGCGACGCCGTGCCCGAGGGGCTGGTCGCGGGGGCCACCGACTACGGGGATCCCTGGCCTGGCCAGGTCATGATCAGGACCTTTGGCACTAACCGGACATGCGATGCGACTGGTTGGTTGGGCCCCATGACGCGGAAGCCAGCATGACCAGTCTTGCCCCGACCGCCGAGGCAACCGAAGGTGTTCGGAGGCCGCGGCGACTGCACACTGGCATGCCGTGGCCCGAAGCCCGCAGACAGGCAGGCATGGCCGCAGCCCTTCTGGCACCGGAGAGGCTGTCACTCGAGGCGGCAGATGGTCGTCTCCTGGTCGGTGACCTCGTGGCGATCACGGACCTGCCGGTCGCGGACGCGTCAGCGATGGACGGGTGGGCCGTTGCCGGATCCCCGCCATGGCGAGTTGTCGCGGACCTGCCCGCGGGGCGACTGCTGGACCACCCGCTTTCGGGCGGGCAGTGCGCGCGCATCGCCACCGGCGCCGTCGTGCCTGAAGGAGCCGACGCGGTCCTGAAGGTAGAAGCGTCCCTGCTCGACGCTGCCGGGGTGCACCCCAGTGACCCCGAGGCTCCGCGACCTGGATCCAACATCCGTAGCGCGGGTGAAGAAGCACGATGTGGCGACGTGCTGCTGCCGGCTGGCACCGTGGTGACACCACCCGTCCTTGGGCTGGCTGCGGCAGCGGGGCACGACACGCTCTTGGTCACGCCGCCGGCGAGGGTCGATGTGTTTGTCCTCGGTGACGAGCTGAGCTTCAGTGGCCCGCCGGCGCCCGGCCGCACCCGAGATGCGCTGGGACCTCAGCTTCCGGCCTGGCTGCACGCCTTCGGCGCAGCGCCACCATCGATCGTTCGGCTGCGCGATCGCCTGGCTGACCTTACGGCCGCACTCACGTCCAGCCGCGCTGACCTGATCATCACCACCGGCGGCACCAGCGTCGGGCCACGCGACCACGTCCGTGCGGCCATCGCGCAAGCTGGTGGCAGGGTGGTCGTGGAGGGCGTCCACGTCAAGCCCGGCCACCCGATGCTCCTGGCGTCCTTGCCTGGCGACCGCTGGCTGGTGGGTCTGCCCGGGAACCCCTTTGCTGCCTGCGCGGGACTGCTGACGCTGGTCCGACCGCTGCTCGACGGGATGCACGGCGTGCGCCCTGCGGCGACCGTCATGGCGACGCTGACCACGGCCGAGCCAGGGCGTCCCGGGGACGGGCACCGTCTGCTGCCGGTGCGGCTCGGTGACGGGGGTAGGGCCACCATCCTTCCCTCGTGCGGTTCGGCGATGCTCCGAGGTCTGGCGCACGCGACTGGCCTTGCGGTCATTCCGCCGCCTGGAGCAGCCGCCGGCGACCAGGTGGAGTACCTGCCGCTTCCCTGGTGAGAGCCGGCAAACCGGTTTGGTGAGGCAACCTCGCCAAAGGTGGTATGGCCAGCGGGCCAGGAGCACGGGACGCGTCAGGAGGCTGGTCCCCAGGGTCCTGCCCATGCCAGCGGGCCTGCCTGAAAGCTCCAGAATGGCGATATGTGACGGAGATCGCATATGCGCATATGTGAGCGAAAACAGGGACTTTGGTCCCTACCAGAATCCTCGGCTGGGAGAACTATGACGGTGCCTGCAACCGTCAGGTTTACCTCCACGGAGGAGCTGCGCACCACATGACAATTGCCCCCACCCGAAGGACGATCCTGAAGGTTGCCGCCGCTGGTACAGCGGTTGCCGCGATACCGGTAGCGGCGAGGGATGTGGCCAACCCACCAGCAGCTGCGGCCGCCGAGACGGCCGGCGCCGAGACGGTGGTGCCAAGCGCCTGCGAGATGTGCACGGTGCGCTGCTCGATCCTGGTTCGCGTGCTCGACGGAAAGGTCGTGCGGGTCGAGGGAGACCCCGCAGACAAGTCCACCAAGGGTGCGATCTGCGCCAAGGGCAACGCGGGTATCTCCCTGCTGGAGGATCCCGACCGGGTGCGGACACCCCTCATCCGGACCGGCGCTCGCGGTGAAGGCAAGTTCCGCAAGGCCAGCTGGGAAGAGGCCTACGCCTACATCGCTGACAAGCTGTCCAAGATCAAGCCGGAAGAGCTCGGGGTGGGACGTCGTCCCAGCGCAAGTGACGCCTTCCT
>JBDTOA010000261.1:0-3202 GCA_039933475.1 Dermatophilaceae bacterium | reverse complement strand
GGAACGCAATCTCCTGGCCGCGCCTGAGCAGAGCAGCCTTCAGGTCGTCATCGCGGCCGCCGTTGCGGATGTACCACTGCCGCGAGGTCACGATCTCGAGCGGCTTGTCGCCCTTCTCGAAGTAGTTGGCCTTGCGCTGGGTCGGGGTCGGCTCGCCGTCAAGGTCGCCCGAGACCCGGAGAGCGGTGACGATTGCCGCGCGGGCGGCAAAGGCGGTCCGGCCGGCGCACTCGGCAAACGTGGCCCGTCCGGCCTCGCTGGTGATCCACTCCGGCGTCTCGGTCTGGATCCTGCCGTTGCGCTGGATGACCGATCGGGTCGGAAGCTGCAGCTCGCGCCACCACTGCACATCGGTGAGGTCACCAAAGGTGCAGCACATCGCGATACCGGCACCCTTGTCCGGCTCGGCGAGATGGTGCGCCAGCACAGGGATCTCGACCCCGAACAGGGGCGAGGTGACCGTGGTGCCGAACAGGGCGGAATACCGCTTGTCATCGGGGTGGGCGATCAGCGCCACCACCGCCGGCAGCAGCTCGGGGCGAGTGGTCTCGATGTGTACGGCGGTTCCGTCCGGGGCGTGGAAAGCGACACGGTGGAAATGGCCGGGGTAGTCGCGCGCTTCCAGCTCTGCCTGGGCCACGGCCGTCTGGAAGGTGACGTCCCACAGGCCCGGCGCCTCGGCCTGGTAGGCCTCGCCGCGAGCGAGGTTGCGCAGGAACGCCTGCTGGGCGGTGGCCCGTGACCGCGAGTCGATGGTGCGGTAGTTGATGCCCCAGTCGACTGAGAGGCCGAGCGTGCGAAAGACCTGCTCGAACGTCTTCTCATCTTCGACGGTGAGGATGTCGCAGAGCTCGATGAAGTTGGCGCGGCTGATCGGCAGCTGGTCCGACATCTTCGGGCTCTTGCCACCGCTGCTGTTGTCGCCCTGCTGCGGCGGCACGAAGTCCTCGACATAGGGGAGGGTCGCGTCACCGCGCACGGAGTAGTAGTTCTGGACCCGGCGCTCAGTCGGAAGGCCGTTGTCGTCCCAGCCCATGGGGTAGAACACCTCGAAGCCGGCCATCCGCTTGTAGCGGGCAACGAAGTCGACCTGGGCGTAGCCGAAGACGTGACCGATGTGCAGCGCCCCGCTGGCGGTGGGGGGCGGGGTGTCGATGGACCAGATCTGCTCGCGGGTCTTGCTCCGGTCAAAGGTGTAGGTGCCCTGCTGCGCCCAAACCTGCGCCCACTTGTCCTCCAGCCCGTCGATGGACGGCTTTTCGGGCATGCTCACGAGGTTGTGCGGCGAAGCTGGGTGGGTCATGAGGCAGATTCTCCCAGACGGCGACTGCGCCGGGCGAACCGGTTGTTGGGCGCGCGCACCGTGCAGGGCGGCTAGACTTGGTGACACAGGCACTGACCCGGTCATCACCGGCGAGCCTCCGGAAGAACGGCTCAGGGCATACATTCGGCTGGGTCTACTAGAACCGGACGGTTGGGCCCGTCACAGCCTGCGACCAGAGCGGTCGTCGCTCCAGGAGTGTGGTCTTAGCTCCATAGCTTGAGGGGTTGCGGCAAGCGAGGTGGTACCGCGGTGCTGTCCGACCGCAGGAGGGCCTTTGCCGGCTCGCCCTGCAGCCGGCTCGTCGTCCTCGTGGTGAGATTTCCTTGACCATGATGAAGATGACGGAGATGCATCGATGACCTACCCCAAGGTCGACTTCCTGCCCAACGAGGCAACCGGGACCACTGGCGACGCCGCCCCTGCGGGGGTTGTCGCGAGCCCGAAGTTCCCCGAGATCGAAGAGCGGATCCTCAAGTACTGGGACGAGGACGGCACCTTCATGGCGTCGGTCGAGGCGCGCGACGCAGGTGACAACGGCGAGAACGAGTTCGTGTTCTACGACGGGCCTCCGTTCGCCAACGGCCTGCCGCACTATGGCCACCTGCTCACCGGCTACGTCAAGGACCTCATCCCGCGCTACCAGACGATGCGCGGGCGGCGGGTCGAGCGACGTTTCGGCTGGGACACGCACGGGCTGCCGGCCGAGCTCGAGGCCCAACGCGTGCTGGGTCTGAAGACGAAGGCCGAGATCCTCGAGCTGGGCATCGAGGAGTTCAACGCCGCCTGCCGCGAGTCCGTGCTGAAGTACACCGACGTCTGGCAGGCCTATGTGCGCCGCCAGGGCCGCTGGGTCGACTTCGAGCACGACTACAAGACGCTCAACCCGGACTACATGGAGTCGGTCATCTGGGCGTTCAAGGCCCTGTACGACAAAGGCCTGGTCTATGAGGGCTACCGCGTCCTGCCCTACTGCTGGAACGACGAGACCCCGTTGTCGAACCACGAGCTGCGGATGGACGACGACGTCTACCAGATCCGTCAGGACCCTGCGGTCACCGTGGGCTACCGGCTCGACAGCGGTGAGCTGGCGCTGATCTGGACGACAACGCCATGGACGCTGCCCAGCAACATGGCCCTGGCAGTGAACCCCGCCGTCGACTATGTCGTGGTTCAGGGTGACCGAAGCGGCGGTGACGAACGCTACCTGCTGGCAGAGGCGCGGATCCCGTCGTACGCACGTGAGCTCGGCGACGATGCAAGCGAGCGGATCGTGCAGCGGTTCAAAGGATCCGACCTGCTCGGGCGCCGGTACACGCCCCCGTTCAGCTACTACATCGGGCGCACCAACGCCCACCAGATCCTGCCCGCGGACTACGTCACGACCGAGGACGGCACTGGCATCGTGCACATCGCGCCGGCCTTCGGCGAGGAGGACAAGGTCGTCGGCGACGCCGCCCACATCGAGGCGGTCGTCCCTGTCGGCCCGGACGGCAAGTTCACCGCACCGGTCACGGACTACGAAGGCATGCATGTCTTCGACGCCAACCTCGCGATCATCGACCACCTCAAGGCGCGTACGGCGGGGGAGACCGACCTCGCGGCGCTCGGATCCACAACGCCCGGCACGGTTCTGCTGCGCAGGGAGACCTATGACCACTCCTACCCGCACTGCTGGCGTTGCCGCCGGCCGCTGATCTATATGGCGGTCTCGAGCTGGTTCGTGGAGGTCACCAAGGTCCGCGACCGCATGGTCGAGCTCAACGAGCAGATCACCTGGGTGCCCGAGCACGTCAAGCATGGGCAGTTCGGCAAGTGGCTGTCCAACGCTCGTGACTGGTCGATCAGTCGAAACCGCTTCTGGGGCAGCCCCATTCCCGT
>JBDTOA010000260.1:0-3238 GCA_039933475.1 Dermatophilaceae bacterium | reverse complement strand
GATGACAAGGGTGGGCTGAGCACTCACGTCGAGCCTGGCGACGACAAAGTGAGCGACAGCGGTTCGGGTAAGGACGACAATGGCGGGCATGGCGTTGACACCAGCGCAACCAGTGCAACCGGCGGTAAGGATGACAGCTCTGGGCACTCATGAGCATTGACCAGGTCGTTCGCCCGCTGTGGCTTCGGGTCGCGGCGGGCACGTCCGCGCGCTCGAGCGAGCGTGTGGTGCAACCGCGGCGGGTGTTCGCCCAGGTGATCGCCGGGGCGCTCGCCGTGCTGCTCGCCGTTGCAGTGCTGGGGGTGGCGGCCTCCCGGCGGCTGGCCGAGGCCGAAGCTGTCAACGATGCCGCCAAGACCGCGAACCTGTTGGCAGACGCCGTGGTCCAGCCCGCCCTCAGCGATGCGCTCTTGACCGGTGAGCAGTCGGCCGTGGCGGCCATGGACACCTTGGTTCGCAGACATGTGCTGGGCGGGTCGATCGTTCGGGTGAAGATCTGGGACCCGACGGGGCGCATTCTCTACTCCGACGCGCCTGCCCTGATCGGCCAGCGCTTTCCCCTGGGATCGGAGGAGCAAGATGCCCTCGCCCATCCAACGACCCGTGCGAACGTGTCCGACCTGACCTCTCCCGAGAACCGGCTGGAGCGCGATCGCGGCAAGCTGCTGGAGGTCTACCGGCCGATCTGGACCCCATCCGCCAAGCCGGTGCTGTTCGAGATCTACCTGCGGTACGACGACGTCGCCGCGCGCACCGGTCAGCTGTGGAGGGGCTTCGCGGGAGTGACCCTGACCAGTCTGCTGCTGCTGGTGGTGCTGCTGGTGCCGGTCCTTTGGCGACTCCTGAACCAGCTGAAGCGATCTCAGGTACAACGCGAGGCCCTGCTGCAGCGTGCGGTCGAAGCCTCGACCGAGGAGCGCCGCCGGATCGCCGGGGCCCTTCACGACGGGGTGGTTCAGGAGCTTGCGGCGACCTCGTTCGCCGTTGCCGGCGCGGCCGAGAAGGCCAGGTCGCTGGATCAGCCCGATCTCGCTGATGACCTGCGCTCGGCGGCGGGCACGGTCCGCACGAGTATCGGCGGGCTGCGCTCCCTGCTGCTGGACATCTATCCACCCAGCCTGGCCAGCGCCGGGCTGGAGGCGGCACTGACCGACCTCGTGTCCAACGTGCGATCACGGGGGATAGCGGTGACCCTCCAGGTCGCCCCGCAGACCGGGCTGGACGCGGCGGGCGAACGCCTGGTATTCCGGGTCGCCAGGGAGTGTCTGAACAACATCGTGAGGCACGCGACGGCGTCGGAGGTGCAGGTACGTCTGGAGCTGGAAGAGCGGCATACCGTCTTGGAGATCATCGACGACGGCGTCGGGTTCGACGCAGCCGAGCGGTTGGCGCACCCCAGCGCGGGCCATTTCGGTCTGCGAGTTCTGGGTGATGTGGCGGCCGACGCCGGTGGCGAGCTGCTCCTGAGCACCTCGCCCGGGCTCGGCACCCGGTGGCAGCTGAGGATCCCCCGCCGATGACCACCGTCCTGCTGGTCGACGACCATCCGCTCGTACGAGCCGGCCTGGCCGCCCTGATCGCCACTGCCGACGACCTCGACGTCATCGGCGAGTCGGGAGGCGGTGAGCTGGCGGTCACCCTGGCCGGCCAGCTCGATCCGGATGTTGTGCTGATGGACCTGTCCATGCCCGGCATGGACGGGGTTGAGGCAACCCGGCGAATCCTGGGCGCCCATCCGCAGATCCGCGTGGTTGTGCTGACCTCCTTTGCTGACCAGGAGCGGGTTGCCGACGCGTTGGAGGCGGGTGCGGTCGGCTACCTGCTCAAGGACTGTGATGGCCGTGACGTGCTTGCGGCGATCCGGTCGGCAGCACTGGGGCACGCTCCACTGGACCCGCGGGTGGCGCGGGCACTGCTGCCATCAGCGAAACCGCGCGTCAGGGACACCATCAGCGCCCGTGAGCTCCAGGTGCTGCGACTGGTTGCCCAGGGACTGGCGAACAAGCAGATCGGCCGCACCCTGGGCATCAGCGAACGGACCGTCAAGGTCCATGTCACGCATGTCTTCCGCCGGATCGGCGTGACGGACCGCACCAGCGCGGCCATGTGGGCCCGCGAGAACCTGGGCTCGGACGGTCACGCCTGACGCCTGCCGCCTGACCCAGGAAGGCCGTGTTTGCGCCGTTTGGACGGCGGGTCCTTGAGAACGCAGAATCTCCGCGTTGACCAAGAAATGACCAAACCCACACCAAGACCTGTCTTGCTGACCCACACTGGCATCAGCCACTTCAGTGTGGCCTCGGGGAAGACGGAGGTGGGGGATGTCCTGGCTGAGGCGACGCAGGCAGGTGCGCACCGATATCGAGCAGCTGGGTTCGGTATCAGTTGCCAGAGCGGTCGCGGCGTTCCTGGCCGCTGGTCTGTTCGTGCTCAGTGCCATCGGTCTGGTGCTTGCGCTCGCGCTGCGTCAGGCCGCCATCTCCGAGGCAATTCGGGACGCCCGGAGCCTGACCACAATCGAGCTGAAGCAGGTTGTCGCTCCGGTCCTGGTTGACGATGCCCTCGTGCCCGGGCCGGCTTACGACGCACTCGACAAGGCCGTGCGCGAGATGGTGCTCGGCGACCGAATCGTGCGCGTCAAGATCTGGGATGCCAGCGGACGCATCCTGTACTCCGACGAAGCGTCACTTGTCGGGAGACGTTTTCCGTTGGGAAGCGAGGAGCAGGCGTTGTTCAAGGGCGGTGGCGCGTATGCCGAGGTCAGCGACCTGTCCAACGCGGAGAACCTGGACGAGAAGCAGTACGGCAGGCTCCTGCAGGTTTACCAGAGCGCGAAGACCCGGACGGGTCAACCGCTGATGTTCGAGACCTACCAGCCGTATCAGACCATCATCGACGCCAGCCATCGCACGTGGCTCACGAGCCTCCCTGTTCTGCTGGGCGGACTCGTCCTGCTCTACCTGGTGCAGGCGCCGCTCGCCTACCGCATGGCCCGGCGCCTCAAACGAAGTCAGGACGAGCGTGAGGCGCTCCTGTTCGCCTCGCTCGCCGCGTCGGACAGGGAACGGACGACCATCGCAGCGGACCTCCACGACGGGGTCGTCCAGGGACTCTCGGGCGCGTCGTACTCGCTCAGCGCGGCGGCTGATCGGGCCCGCGACAGCGATCCGGATACGGCGAGGGTCATGGCCGAAACGGCAAGGGACCTGCGCCGCTGGATGCGTGAGCTACGCAGCCT
>JBDTOA010000259.1:0-3282 GCA_039933475.1 Dermatophilaceae bacterium | reverse complement strand
CTTGCCGTCGACCTTGCCGTCGACCTTGCCGTCGACTTTGCCGTCGACCTTGCCGACCATGTCGGCGACGATCTCGCCCCCTTTGGGGATCCGAGGCGAGATGCTCATCCGAGCCCGCCGGTCGGGTCGACGCGAACGCCCACCACGTCGCGCTCCTTGTGCGCACTGCGCACGGCCTTCATCTGGGTCAGCGCGGCCGTCAGAGCCGGCCCGTCGGCCAGCGCGGTCCGCAGCAGGATCTGTATCCGGGGGGCCGCCTGCGCGACCGCGCCAGACATCTGGGGGCCAGATCCTGCCGGACCGGAATGACTTGTGGGACCGGAAGGTCCTGGGTGACCGGAAGGCCCTGGCGGGGCCCAGGGCAACGGGCCTAGCCGCTCCACCGAGGGCGCCAGGCCAGCCAGCTCGACGGCGCGCTGGACGGCGACCCGGGGCCCGACCAGCTGGGCCATCCGCACGGTCGGCGGCAAAGCGAGGTCAGCCCGCTCCGCGAGCTCGCGGGCCACGAACCACTCGGGGTCCCACCTCACCAGTGCCTCGACGACGGGCAGTGTCGTGTGGGTCGGCGCACCACAGAGCACCGTCACCCCGCCTTCGGACGCGCCCCTGGTGAGAGCAGCGGCCCCCAGCCAGCGTCGCAGCGCCTCCTCGGACGCGTCGAGCGTGGGTCGGTCCATGGAAGCCCAGGCGTCCAGCAAAAGCGTTGCGGCATAACCGCCCTCAGCCACCGGCTCGGCGCCAGGCGTGGCAATGACCAGGCTCGCCCTGCCCGAGACAGAGGTCAGCACCTCGCCGGCCCCAGACGTCTGGACCGGCGTGCCGGGAAACGCACGCCCCAGCTCTTCAGCGGTCCGCCGGGCACCCACCACGCTCGATCGAAGACTGGCACCGCCACAGCTGCCGCACTCGAAGTCTGCGGCCACTCGACCGCACCAGCTGCAGGTCGGCGCTCCACTGCCGGAGCTCAGGGCCAACGGCCCATGGCATCCGGCGCATCGGGCCGGCTCGCGGCAGGTCTGGCAGGACAACGAGGGGACATAGCCCCGGCGCGGGACCTGGATCAGCACCGGTCCTTTCTCCAGCGCGCTCTTGGCTGCTCGCCAGGCGGCTGAGGGCAGGTGTCCGTGAGCAGAAGGACCATCGCGTTCGACGTCAGTGCCCTCGCCCGCCACGATGACGCGAGGTGCGGCCAGGTGGCGGGTGGCGGGCTCTGCGCCGACCGAACGCAGCCTGCCCGACTCGACCCACTGCTGAACCGACGTGGTGCGCGTGAAACCTGCACTCAGCAGTGCCGCGCCCTCGAGCCTCGCGCGAGCCAGAAGTACTTCGCGCACGGCGGGGTACGGCGCGCGCGGCTCGATCAGGACGTCATCGCCGTCGTCCCACCAGGCCACCAGACCGAGATCGTGCACCGGCGCGAACATCGCCGCCCGAGTCCCCACGACGCACCGCACATGACCGCGGAGAACCTTCAGCCAGGCCGTGTAACGCGCTTGCGGACCCTGTCCAGCGGTGAGGCGCACATGCCGGCCGGCGCCCAACAAGGACTGCAGGGCCCGGTCAACCCTGTCGACATCGCGGTGGTCGGGGACCACGATCAGGGCGCCACGCCCGGCGGAGAGCGAGGTCGCGGCTGCAACCGCCATCGCGGTCGGCCAGTCGCGGTCCTCCGGCTGACCAGGTAGGGCAAGCCACGACGCCGCAGGGGCGTCCCCCGAAGCAAGGTGCTGCAGGAACGAGGGCCCGGCCGGGTAGCTCAGCCATGGACCCGGCTCCGGAGCCGCTCCGACCTGCCCAGCCGCGTCAGCTGAGGTCGGCGCCTCGGTCGGCAGGTTCTTCTCGGCGGTGGCGTGCCGGGGCGGGACGGCGAGGCGGACGACGTCGCCCAACGTTCCGGCATACCTCGCGGCGATCTCGCGTGACAGGGCCAGCACGTGCGGGGTCAGGACCGCTTCGGGGCTGACGACCTTGCGCAGCGGCGCGAGCGTGCCTTCGTGCTCGGCGACCGCGGCGCGGGCCAGGACGAAGCCGTCGACATCCTGCCCGGCGAAGCGCACCTTCACCCTCGCGCCGGGCACGGCAAGCTCGGTCATCGAGGCGGGCACGAGGTACTCGAAAGGGCGATCGAGGTGTGGCAGCCCGACGTCCACCAGGACTCGGGCGATGGGTTGGACATCGGCGGCGGCGGCGGCCTGGACCGTGGGCATGGTCCGACGACGGCCGCGCGGCGAGGCGACCGCGCGCACGAGGGAGAGCTGTTCGCCCACCTGCCCCGTCGCTTGGTTCTGCATGGCCAAGGTCTACCGCATCGCACCGACGGGGGTCACACCCGACAGCGGACTCGTGGGGGTGACGATGTCTCGGGAGACCCGTGAAGTCGCACTAATCGTTGCTCCGCTGCCGATTTGCGACAGTTTGTGCGACTTCACGAGAGGTCGCCGACGGAAGTCGCTGGCTGAAGTCAGCCGGATACCGCGGCGCGGAGCTGCTCGACGCGGTCGGTCCGCTCCCACGTGAAGGCGTTCTCGACGCCCTCGGCAACGGTGCGTCCGAAGTGACCGTAGGCGGCCGTGGGGGTGTAGATCGGACGGAGCAGGTCGAGGTCCTCGATGATCGCGCCCGGGCGTAGGTCGAACACCTTGACGATCGCGTTCTGGATCTTGTCTGCGGCAACGGTCTCGGTGCCAAAGGTCTCGACGTACAGCCCGACGGGCTGTGCCTTGCCGATCGCGTAGGCGACCTGGACCTCGCAGCGACGAGCCAGACCGGCTGCCACGATGTTCTTGGCCACCCAGCGCATCGCGTAGGCCCCTGAACGGTCAACCTTGCTCGGGTCCTTGCCGGAGAAGGCGCCACCTCCATGGCGAGCCGTGCCGCCATAGGTGTCGACGATGATCTTGCGCCCGGTCAGGCCTGCATCACCCATCGGCCCGCCGACCTCGAAGCGGCCGGTCGGGTTGATCAGCATCCGGTAGTCGGAGATGTCCAGCGTGGTGCCCGAAGCGGCCAGCTCGTCCAGCACCGGTTTGATGACCTGATGGGCCATGTCGGGCTCGAGCATCCCCGAGAGCGAGATGTCGGCGGCGTGCTGGGTGGACAGGACGACCGTGTCGAGCTTGACTGCCCTGTCGCCGTCGTAGGAGATGGTCACCTGGGTCTTGCCATCAGGGCGCAGGTAGGCGACCTCGCCGGACTTGCGCACGGCCGACAGCCGCTCCGCAAGACGGTGGGCAAGGTGGATCGGCAGCGGCATCAGCTCGGGCGTGTCGTCGCAGGCGTAGC
>JBDTOA010000258.1:0-3302 GCA_039933475.1 Dermatophilaceae bacterium | reverse complement strand
CGTTGTGGCAGTGGATACCGAGCCGGGCCCCGCTCGCGTCCATCACATCGGCGACAACATCGGCGATCTGAGGAGGCAGCATGCCCCCGTTCGTGTCGCACAGCGCCACAACCTCCGCTCCCGCCTCGGCCGCCACGCGCAGGACCTCCAACGCGTATGCGCGGTCGGCCAGGTATCCGTCGAAGAAGTGCTCCGCGTCCAGGAACACCCGCCGACCTTCTGCGCGAAGAAAGGACACCGTGTCGCGGATCATCGACAGGTTCTCCGGAAGCGTTGTGCGCAAAGCGGACTCGACGTGGCGGGGGTGCGCCTTGGCCACGATCGTCACCACCGAGGCCTCCGAGTCGATCAGCGCCCGGACCTGCCGGTCATCGGCCGCCACGGCGCCGGCGCGCCGCGTGGCGCCGAACGCGACGAGCGTGGCGTTGCGGAAGGTGAGCTCCCTCTGGGCTCGAGCGAAGAACTCGGTGTCCTTGGGATTCGCGCCGGGCCAACCCCCTTCGATAAAACCGACACCGAGATCGTCGAGATGCATCGCGATGGCCAGCTTGTCCTCGACCGAGAGGTTCAGGCCCTCTTGCTGAGCACCATCGCGCAGCGTGGTGTCGTAAACCTGTAGGTCGGTCATCTCAGCCCTGTCTCCTGAACGTCTCGCTCGAAGGTGTCGCTCGAGCCCTTGATCTGCTGGTCGGTCACGATCGTCCCACCACGCGCCTCGCCCGGACGGGATGTGGCCCGGGAACGAAAAAGACCCCCCAGGGTGTGGGAGGTCTGCGCGGCGGGAAAAGCCCCGTCGCGCTAGTCGATAATGATGGTGGCGGTAGCCACAGCCGTCCAGCAGTTGCTCACCTCAGCAGAGTGGCATGCCCATCCACCATTTGGCTACCCGTCTCATTCCTTGGTCAGTCAGGCAGTCAGTCAGACGAGGCGGGTCAGCCAGCCGCGGGTGTCGGTGGCACGGCCGTACTGCAGGTCGAGGAGGGTCTGACGGATCGAGCTGGTCACGGGCCCTACGCCATCGTTGATGTTGTGATCGCCCACGACGACCTCGCCTCCCTGCCAGGCCAACCGCCCGACCGGGGTCACGACCGCAGCTGTCCCGCAGGCGAATACCTCGGTGATCTCGCCGCTTGCGGCACCGTCGCGCCACTCGTCGATGGAGATGCGACGCTCGTCAACCTTGAGCTCGAGGTCCTCGGCCAGCGCAACGATCGAGGATCGCGTCACACCCTCGAGGATCGTGCCGGTCAGCGCAGGGGTCACGATCGTGCCGTCGCGGTAGACGAAGAAAAGGTTCATGCCGCCGAGCTCCTCGACCCACTTGCGTTCTACGGCATCGAGGAACGCCACCTGGTCGCAGCCGTTGGCCGTGGCCTCCACCTGTGCGGCGAGGCTGGCGGCATAGTTGCCCCCTGCCTTGGCCGCTCCGGTCCCACCAGGTGCCGCGCGGGTGTAGGTGGTGGACAGCCAGATGGACACCGGCTTGAGACCGCCGGCGAAGTAGGGACCCGCGGGCGAGGCGATCACGCAGTAGGTCACCTCAGCCGCCGGACGCACTCCCAGGAAGGACTCGGAGGCGAACATGAACGGGCGAAGGTAGAGGCTCCCCTCCTCGCTGTCACCCGCCGGAGCCCACTTCTGGTCGGTCGACACCAGCACCCTGACCGACTCGATGAAGTCTGCTGCCGGCAGCTCCGGAAGAGCGAGGCGCTCTGCGCTGCGGGCGAATCGCGCCGCGTTGGCCTCCGGCCGGAAGGTCCACACCGAGCCGTCAGCGTGCCGGTAGGCCTTCATCCCCTCGAAGATCTCCTGGGCATAGTGCAGCACCGCCGCTGACGGAGAGAGAGACAACGGCCCGAAGGCGGTGACCTTGGCGTCATGCCACCCCTCAGCTGCTGTCCAGGTGGCCAGAACCATGTGGTCGGTGAAGGTCTTGCCGAAACCCGGATCGGACAGAATGGCCTCACGCTGGTCGTCAGGTAGCGGGTCAGAACGCAGCTCGACGGTGAACGACAGTGCTGACGTTGACATGGGTCCTCCAGTACGGGCGCGTGGTGACTGCTCCCCGAAGGTTACCGGGATCAGCCGACGAGGGCCGCGACGGCGTCGCCCACCTGCGAGGTAGAACGGCTCAGGCTCCCCCGTGTCAACAGGTCGGAAGCCACAGCCTGCTCGACCCGTTGGCAGTCCTGGGGGCGTCCGAGGTGGTCCAGGAGCATGGCCACGGAAAGGATCGCCGCCGTCGGGTCGGCCTTGCCCTGCCCAGCGATATCGGGCGCCGAGCCATGAACCGGCTCGAACATGCTGGGGGAGGTCCGTTCGGGGTTGATGTTGCCGCTGGCCGCCAGACCGATGCCGCCAGCGATCGCAGCGGCGATGTCGGTCACGATGTCGCCGAAGAGGTTGTCCGTGACGATCACGTCAAAGCGACCTGGGTCGGTGACCAGGAAGATCGTGGCCGCGTCGACATGCTGGTACGCCGTTGCCACGTCGGGGAACTCGGCGCCCACCTCGTCCACAGTCCGGCGCCAAAGGTCACCTGCGTTCACGAGGACGTTGTGCTTGTGGACCAGCGTCAGATGCTTGCGTTCCCGGGCATCGGCGCGGGAGAAGGCATCGCGCACGACCCGCTCCACGCCATACCGCGTGTTGATGCTGACCTCGGTGGCGATCTCGGCCGGCGAACCCACCCGCAGCGCGCCACCATTGCCGACGTATGGGCCTTCGGTGCCTTCGCGAACCACGACGAAGTCGATGCCGTTCGGGGCCACCCGCTCGATCGCCAATGGGCTCAGCACCCCGGGGTAGAGCCGCACCGGGCGCAGGTTCACGTACTGGTCGAGGGCGAATCTCAGCTTGAGCAGGAGGCCTCGTTCGAGGACTCCGCTGGGCACTCCCGGGTCACCGACGGCTCCCAGCAGGATGGCGTCATGTCCGCGGATCTCTTCGAGGACCGAGTCAGGAAGGGTCTCACCCGTTGCGTGCCAACGGCGGGCTCCGAGGTCGTACTCGGTGGTGCTGACCTTGAGTCCCGCACCCGATGTGACCGCCGAAAGGACCTTGAGTGCCTCGGCCACCACTTCAGGTCCGATGCCATCGCCGCCGATGACCGCGATGTCCAGCGAATCTTGCGCCTGCGTCTCAACCATGTTCATCAGACTAGAAGCAGTCTTGCATCCTGGACCCTTCGTCTCACATGACGAACGGCGCCGGATACGATCCGACGCCGTTCACCCTGTGCCGAAGCGGCTCAGTCGTCCGAGTGGCCCTGGTCGCGCAGGTCCATGGACTCCTGCAGCGCC
>JBDTOA010000257.1:0-3324 GCA_039933475.1 Dermatophilaceae bacterium | reverse complement strand
AGCAGGATGATCTCGATCAGCTGGCTGTTGCTGAACTTCAGCTCCTCGGCGCCGTAGACGCTCGAGGAGCTGATGACGGTCTGGATCCCGTCGTTGAAGAACAGGTAGGCCAGCAGGAAGAGCAGGGTCTGCGGATAGAACCTGAGCTCGCGGAAGGTGTTGGCAAGCTGTCCGAGGCTGCCCGCGACAACGCCCGGCCCCTCCAAGGCGGCGGTCTCGCTTTCGCCACGAAGATCGCGCAGCCCAACAACCGGGATGATCGTGAAAGCGGCCCACCAGAGCCCGGCTGAGAGGAGGCTGATCCGTACTGCCGTTCCCTGCGAGATGCCGATCGACTTGTCGAGGGTCAGAAGCCCGAGGTTGAGGGCGAGCAGCAGGCCGCCGCCCAGGTAGCCCCAGGCCCAGCCGCGGCTGGAGACCCGGTCGCGTTCGTCCGGTCGGGCGATCCGGCACAGCAACGAGTCATAGATCACCAGGGACGAACCCAGGCACAGGTTGGCGAAGATGAGAAGGACGACTCCAAGAGCCCAGTTGTCGCCGCTGACCAAGAACATCGCCGAAGCCGCGGCCGCTCCAGACCAGGCGAACGCAGCGAACAGGCGGACGGGTCTTGGTGAACGATCCGCGAGCGCACCGATGAAGATCAGGACGATCGCCGAGACGATGGTTGAGAGCGTGAGTACGTAGAAGACCAGTGACCCCGGGTCCACCGGAATCCCGATCAGGTGCAGGTTTGTGTGGCACGCTACGTCGCTCGCCAGGGTTGGGCAGGCTGCCTTCTTGGCGATGACCGTCAGGTAGGGCGCCATCAGGACGGTCAGGGTTGTCGTGACATAGGCGGAGTTGGCCCAGTCGTACCAGTACCAAGCCCTCTGGTGTGGGGTGTCCCTGCTGCGTCCGGACCTGACCGAGGGGTTGACGGCGTTCGTCATGGGCGCAGCCTGCCATAGGGAGAACCGATTTCAGCCGCTAACCGACCTACTTGGCTCGGTCAGCTTGCGAACTCCCAGTGCCACGGCTCGGGCAGCACACCCGTTGGCTCAGCCCAGGCGGGGTGGAACCATCCGTAAAGCGGGGCATGACGTTGCATCCAGAGGTGGGCGGGGGAGCTGAAGCTCTGGACTCCGCCACAGAGGTCCACTGCGAGCCCGAGTCCGTGCTGGCTGGTTCCCGGCGTGGCGGCAAGTCCCGGGCGTTCCAGCTTGATGGCAATCTGCTCGGCGTAGGACCGGTAGGAGTCGGCGACACAGAGCGCCGAACCAGTCTCATGTTGATAGGCGTTGCTCATCGTGTTGAAGGCGATCGCTGCGTCGCGGCTCAGGCTCTGGTCCGGGTTGGCGTACAGCGGGCACAGGGAGCTGACGGGCAGCTGCCCGTTGGGGTACACCCTTGGATCCTTGCCGCAGCTGGAGCTGCCTTCGGTCAGAAGCTTGAAGTCCTGACCCTGCAACGCCTCAGCGAGCCTCTTGTCAGCTGCCCTGGCAGCAGGATCCTCGGAACGCAGGAGGGCGCCCCGCAGACCCGCGGCACTTCCGACCTCTGCGGCACGCGCTGCCTTGAAACCGCCAAGGGCCGCGCGCTGCTGGACGATGACGACGTCCAGCTTGGTCTTGGCCGCCACCGCTGTGGCCGCGGCAGCAGCTGCCTGGAGGCTCGCCGCGTCGGCTTTCGCCGAGGTCGTGACCTGTTCTGAACGGAGGGACCGCAACCGGTCGAAGAGGCGGGCACGCCCGTCGATGAGGTACTGCACCGTCGCCATGGTGTCGGTGTTCTGATCGGCAGAGGGGGCCGTCAGCGCCTCGAGGATGGCGGTGAGATCACCCAGGGGTCCACCCCCACGGATGTAGGCGTCGCTGGCCAGTCGCCCCAGGGCGTCCTGGGCTCCCACGACCTGCAGACCGAGCTGGTGCAGGTGCGCCCTCTGGGCGGCAGCATCGAGCTCGGCCTTGGCCTGAGCGGTCCGGGCCGCGGACAGCTCCGCCAGCAGGGTGTTCGCCTGAGCGGAGATTCTCTCGAGGCGGGCGTTCGTTGCGGCTACCTGGGCGCTGGACTTCATCAAGGCGGCGCGAAGAGCTTCCGCGGCCTTGACCTGGTCCGTGAGCTGCTGCTTGGTCAGCGAGTCCGCGTCAACCACCGGGGTGGTGGGTCGGGGGTCCGCGCTGGCTGGTGCGGCGGTGATGAAGAGGGCGTTTGCGCCCACCAACGCCATAAAGGCCACGGTGAACGCAGCGATGAGGGTGAGCAACCGGTGCCGAGGACGTGGCTCGTACACACGGGTACTGCCCAGCATTGTTCGCACGCGCCTTCCCCTGACGGTAACTACAGCATTTGCTGCCACACCACCGTGAAACGGCGGCTGGTATGAAACTAGGGCCAAAGGTCCGCCCAGCCAGGTGACTCCGATCACGGATGGTCAGAACGAACTAGTCATCTGCTCCGTTCCGCAACGAGGTCTATGCGAGGCGTATGGGCGTTTGGACTGGGCCAGCGCCGCGTTTCGGGGTGCGCCTGACAGGTGGGCAATGGCACGATATCGACCATGATCGCGGAAGCGCCTCGAACCTTTGTCCGGTCGGACTTTGTCATCATCGGCGGGGGAGCGGCCGCGGTGGCTCTAGCCGGGTTCACGCGTTTTGTCGGCGGGGGAGTCGTTGTCACCTTCGCCTGCGCCGCCCTTGCAGTCACTTTGCTCGCGTCGCTTGTCGGGCGTTCCGTCGAACAGCTTGGTGACAGGTTCGGCCCAGGCGCCACTGGCGTGCTGCAGTCAGCGCTCGGAAACCTGCCCGAGCTGTTCATCGCGCTGTTCGCGCTCAAGGCCGGTCTTGTGGAGGTCGTGCAGGCAGCCCTGATCGGTTCGATCCTGGCGAACCTGTTGCTGGTCCTTGGTCTTTGTTTCCTGGTCGGGGGCCTTCGGCACGGCACCCAGAAGCTTGGCTCGGGGCGCGCCAGAAGCATCATCGTCCTGATGGTGCTTTCAGTGGCAGCCCTTGTCCTGCCGTCGCTCGCTGCCTTCGTGCACGCACCCGCGTCCAGGCACGAGGGCACGCTGTCGCTGATCGTGTCGGGGATCTTGCTGCTGCTGTTCGCCTTGACGTTGCCGGCCTCACTCAAACGGACCTCCAGCGTGTCGCCCGAGGAGGGCATGGAGCAGGAGGAGCCGCGCTGGCCGATAGCTCTGGCGCTGGCGCTGCTGACCCTGGCCGCAGTCCTGGCTGCGTTCGTCTCTGACTGGTTCGTGCATGCGCTCGAACCGGCAATGCAGGCACTGAACATCTCCGAGGCCTTCGCCGGTCTGGTGATCGTGGCCATTGCCGGCAACGCCGT
>JBDTOA010000256.1:0-3338 GCA_039933475.1 Dermatophilaceae bacterium | reverse complement strand
GAACAAGATCATCAGCACCGTCGCGCCGAACAGGCCGGCCGCGATGCCACCGCTCGTATGGCGCACCACCTGACCGCTGCGGTCGTAGACCGTCTGGGTGGCGCCAGCCGTGAGCACGGTGCTGACAATCGCGATCGGAATGACCAGGAATGCGCGGAAGAACGTCGTCATCCGGTCGTGCTGCTGCGGGTACTCGACTGCGAGGCGCGCTGGGTAGCCCGTCGCCGGCTGCACCGTCATGTGCCCTCCAGGATGAGAGTCGAAGGGCGCCATCGACTGCGCCATGCCAGGGGGCCTGGTGATCGGGACGTCCGGCGCCTACCGTAGCGAGCGCACGCCATCAACGGGAGACACAAAAGGCGTAGATGAGATGACTGAACCGGCCCTAGACCCGCTCGTCCAGCGGGCAGTGCTCAGGTACGACGTGGTCCACGAGGTGCTGCCCTGCGATCCCGACCTGGCCGACACTGCTGCCTTCTGCGCTCACTACGGCTTCGCCCTCGAGCAGGCGGCGAACACGATCCTGGTCGCGTCCAAGAAGGTGGAGCCGCCGAGGTATGCCGCCTGTGTCGTGCTGGGCACAACTCGCCTGGACGTCAACAAGAAGGTCAGCGAGCTTCTGTCCGTCAAGCGGCTTTCCTTCGCCGACGCGGAGACCACGGCCGAGCTCACCGGCATGATGATCGGTGGGGTCACTGCCTTTGGCGTCGGTGATGTTCCGATCTACGTCGACACCGCTGTCATGCAGCAGGAGCAGGTGGTCATGGGTGGCGGCAATCGCTCCAGCAAGCTACTGCTCAAACCCGATGAGCTGCGCAAGCTGCCCAACGTCGTCGTCGTCGAGGGTCTCGCCAGGCCCAGGTAGCGGCGTCTGGCGGGGCCGAAGGACCGAGGCAGGCGGATGACGCCGGCCTACGTTCGTAGCGTCAACCGTGGCTACCCCGGAACAACAGCGGCGCCGTCACCTACCGGACGCGCGTCACGTCTGGCCCGCACGGCATACGAGACGGCCGTGATGAGCAGCGGCAGGAAGGCGGCGAACGCGCCGAGCACGAGAACCGAGGCAATGACCCGCACCACGTTCGGAACCGGCAGGACGCAGAAGACAAGCCCGACGTTGATCAGCACGGCGCGCAACGCCTTGCCACGATCCAGCCGCGCCTGGGTCCCGCGCACGATCGTGGGCCCTCCGCCGAGGACGACCGGAACCAGGAAGGACAGAGCGCCGAGAAGCACCTGCGCGGCGAACCCGGCAGCCAGCGGGACAAGAAGCAGTCCGAGTCGGTCGCTCACCTGAGCCCAGGTCGAGCTGCCGACCAGCACCGCCACCAGGCCCACAAGTGATCCGACCAGCCAGAGCACGCCCGCCATGACCGACCAGGTCCCATAGGCCGAGGGCGCCTTGGTGCGGGCCACCTGTGCCAGTGGTCGCACGGCCCAGAGGATCCCGCAGAGGTATGCCGCTGCGCCGACTGCCGCCAGCGGCTGCAGGCCCGTAACGGCACCCACGACGATGACCACGACCGAGGTGGCCAGGATCGGAAGTGCTTGACGCGCAACACGTTCCGCGCCCTCCGCGATGCGCGTGCGCAGCATGGTCGGCCAGAGGGTGACCAGCGTGCCCATCACCGTGAGACCCACCCAGCCCAGGAGGTTGAGCGTGATGTGTGCGACCAGCAGCCGCACGTGCAGAGGTTCGAGCGGGTCTCGGGCCAGGGTCGCGCCCAGTCCCGCGCCGATCGGCAGGGCCAGCGAGGCGCAGACGTAGTAGCGGACCGTCGCACCGAACCGCGAGGGCAACGCCGCGTGCGCCTGCCGGGCCAGGGTGACTCCGTGGGCGGCGGCGGCAGCGCCGACGACTATGGACCCGACCAGGGTCACGACCCATTCATCGGCGACCATCCCCGTCACCACGGTCACGACGCCGGCATTCAATGCGGCCAGGCGCGCGGTCTGCCACCGTCGAGACCCCACTGTCGTGCGGCGGCGCAGCAGGGCATCTGTGAAGTGCGCACTCCAGATGAAGATGGCGTTGGTGACCGCCCCCAGGAGAAGCAGGTGGACCAACAGCCACGGTGACTCGGGGATGTAGCGCTGGGCGAGTGTTACCCCGAGCAGGGCGCCCAGCCAGGCTGCGACCGGTGCATTGGCGCCGAGGTGCCAGGTCGTCCGGTTGGGCAGGGCTGAGACCGGCTGTCTCTCCGTCACCGCGACGAGATGCGGGGGAGCAGGTCCAGGCGGCAGGCGCCGGGCTCCGAAAAGGGTTGCAGGGCAATGTTTTCCGTATGATCAGGGTTGTTGCCCAGCTCTTGGAGGGCGCCGCGCGCGATTCCGAGATGTACTCCGCACACCACCTCCGGCTGCTTGTGAGCGGCCTCCAGCAAGGGGCAGTGGCGCAGCTTGACGACGCGGACGTGGGCATCTGCATCCGGGGCGAACCCGAGCTCCTCCAGCAGGTTTACCAGCTGGCGGCGTGCCGCCACGGCGCTCCGTGCCTTCGCCGCTTTTGGGCCCACCGTCACGCCGTCCTGCGAGGGGCGCACCAGCGCGCGGCCCCACTCCCGCCCTGCCTCGATGGCTTCGGAGCGTGGCTGCCGGCTGGTCCTGGCGATGTGGCCGGCCAGGGCCGCCGCCAGACCGGCGTACTCCCGCGACCCTGGCTCGGCACTGGCCTCGGGCGCGGCGCTGTAGAGCCAGGGCGGACGGCCCCGGCCCTGTGCGGCAGCCCGGACGCGAATGACCAGCCGGGCGTCCGACAAACCGTCCAGATGCTCGCGGATGGTGTTGGGGTGCTGGCGGGTCAAAGCCGAAAGGGCCGCAACCGTGCAGGGTTCGGGCTGGTCGATCAGGACGTCCAAGATGGTTGCGCGGGCAGGCGAGAGGTGTGCCCGCCGGTGACGCACCTGTGCCTTCGGCAACGGTCCGTACCCCGGCCGCGGGCCGGTTCTCAGTGCTCCGGCTGCCTTTGTCCCAAATATTTCCACGGATCAAATAGTAATAAAATTGGGCCCGCATTGCCAGTTGGGGCAAGCGCCCGCGCGGGCTGGTTCACGGGTGGGTTCAACGGCCACTGCAGGCATCGGTAACATGAGGAATCGGTAACTTGCTAAAGGCGGTCCAGAAATTTCCGGCATCCAAACAGGGTCTGCACCCATCTTCACGGGCCTCACCCACCATCGAACTTTCCACCGCGTCGAACCGGCATTCCCGGCCCGCATGATGACTGGCGACCGGCGATGACAATCCTGTGGGATACCGACCCAAGGGCGATGGAGACCTACAGCGCAGTACTCGGGGACCAGCAGGTGCAGCTCCTCGGAGCTGGGCACCTGGTCAGC
>JBDTOA010000255.1:0-3350 GCA_039933475.1 Dermatophilaceae bacterium | reverse complement strand
TGGCCGGCTTGCCCGATGCGGCGCTGACCGCCTCCGCAAGCGTGCCTCGCAACGCGGCATACAGCCTCTGGACCTCTTCCTCGTCCAGAGCGGAGGCAAGGGCGAACGGCGAGAGCCGGGCGGCGTGCAGCACCTCGTCGGAGTAGGCGTTGCCGACACCGGCAAGGAACCCCTGGTCCTTGAGCAAGCCTTTGACCTGTGTCCGGCGGCCCTCGAGCAGCGCCGTGAAGTCCGCCAGCGTGAAGTCCTGGCCCATGGGATCGGGCCCGAGGTGCGCCACTCCCGGCACCTCCGAAGGGTCACGGACGATGTATGCCGCGAGTCGCTTCTGCGTCCCGGCCTCGGTGAGGTCGAAGCCGCTGCCGTCAGAAAGCCTGCAGCGCAACGCGATTGGCGACTTTCCCGGCCTGATGGTCGTGCTCGCCAGCGCATCGGACCACCGGAGCCAGCCGGCCCGCGCCAGGTGGAAGACCAGATGCAGCCCCTCTGCCTCGATGTCGATGAACTTGCCGTGACGGGTGACATCGCCGATCGGAAGCCCATGAAGGGATGCCGGGGCAGGATCGTAGGTCTTCAGGACGCTGATGGACCCAAGCTCGATGCCGACGATGGCCTGGCCTTTGGTGCGCTCGCGCAGGAACTCCACGAGCGCCTCGACCTCGGGAAGCTCGGGCACCGGCCCATTCTCGCTCAGAGGGCCCGGCCGGGGAGCCCGAATGCGCCCGATGCGACCGTCGGGTGCACAAGACTCGGGCCGGGATCCGACGTTAGGATCGCTCGTGTGATCCCCGCGCCGGGGCCTTGCTCGCCAGGACCCGAAACGCCAGGACCCGCGATCCCCGGACCGGCGGAGCTGCGGGTCAGCGACCCGCGCGGTCGCATCGTCGTTCTCACCACGGTCCTGGGCAGCTCGGTTGCTCTGCTTGACAGCACCATCGTCAATGTCGCCCTGCCAACGATCGGGAAGGATCTGGGGGCCGAGCTGGCCGGGCTGCAGTGGGTGATCAGCGGCTACGCCCTGACCCTCGCCGCGCTCATCCTCCTGGGCGGGTCACTCGGCGACAGGTTCGGACGACGCCGGGTCTTTGTGTGGGGGGTCGCAGGGTTCGGGATCGCCTCGATCCTCTCCGGGCTGAGCCCCAACATCGCAGTCCTGGTGGCCGCGCGGGCCCTTCAGGGTGTCGCCGCCGCGCTGCTGACTCCCGGCAGCCTGGCCATCCTCCAGTCCTCTTTCGTCCCCGGCGACCGGATGCGCGCCATCGGCACCTGGACGGGCGCTCTCAGCATCGCTGCCGCGTCGGGACCTCTGGTCGGCGGCTGGCTGGTCGGCTACAACTGGCGATGGGCCTTCTGGGTGAATGTCCCTCTCTGCGCGCTGGTGATCTTCCTGGCCCTTCGCTACGTCCCCGAGTCTCGAAATCCCCATGCCAGCAGCACCATTGACGTCCCTGGCGTTCTGCTGGGCGCGCTGGGGCTGGCCGGCGTCACCTATGCGCTGACCGAGTGGCCCAGTCGTGGGCTGAGCGCTGACACCGTCGGCGCCGGGGTGGGCGGCGTGCTGGCACTGGTGGCCTTTGTGCTGATCGAACGAGGCTCCCGCCACCCCATGCTGCCGACGTCCCTGTTCAGCTCGCGCGCCTTCACGGTGATCAACTCGGCGACCTTCGTGATCTACGCGGCCCTCTCGGGGGCACTGCTCTTCCTCGTCCTCTACCTGCAGGTCGTCTCGGGCTGGTCAGCACTTCGCGCCGGCACAGCCACCCTGCCGTTGAGCGTGGTCATGCTCCTGCTCGCCAACCGCTTCGGCGCGCTGGCGACCCGGATCGGCGCCCGCCCGCTGATGATCAGCGGACCCCTTGTCGCAGCAACAGGATTCGTGCTCATATCCCGGATACCGAGCGACCCGTCGTACATCTTGGATGTCCTTCCCGCGGTTGGGCTCCTCGGGCTGGGCCTGGCCATGACCGTTGCACCCCTGACTGCCAGCGTCCTCGCGGCTGCACCCGATGAGCTGGCCGGGACGGCAAGCGGGGTCAACAACGCGGTCGCAAGAACGGCCGGGCTGATAGCCGTTGCAGCGCTCCCCGCACTGGTCGGGCTCAGCGGCAGCGAGTACGCCGACCCCGCCGCGCTCGCGCCGGCCTACCGAACGGCGCTGCTGATCTGCGCCGCAGCGATGGCCGCGGGCGCCGTCGGTACCGCACTGTGGCTGCCGCACAGGCGTGGGGAGACAGCAGTCGCGATGGACTAGCGGCCGACGAAGGCCCTCAGCTGGCGGAGCAGCCCGTAGCCATCGGGCGCCCGACACACCGGCACGTCGCGTCTGACCCGCGGGGCGAACTCCTCGTTGGACACCGGTATTCCGTGTGAGAGCACCTGCTCGGCCGGAGTCAGCTCCCGAATCCCAATAGCCTCAACGACATCGGGGCGATCCCGCGCAAAGTCGCCATAGATCTTCGGATCGTGCTGACCGTCGTCCCCGATGAGAACCCAACGGATCTGCGGGAACTCGCGGGCCAACCTGTGCAGCGCCTCGGTCTTGTGGTCCTGCCCGCTGCGGAACCAGCCGGTGTTGGTGGGACCCCAGTCGGTCATCAGCATCGGCCCCGGCGGGTAACCATGGCGCTTGAGGAAGCGGGTCAGGGTCGGCGCCGTGTTCCAGGCGCCCGTGGAAAGGTAGAAGATCGGGGAGCCCGGGTGCTCGCCGAGCATCGTGCGATACATCGGCGCCATACCGGGAACCAGGTGGCGTGCCGTCTCCTGACGCACGAAGGTGTTCCAGGCCGCGATGAGCGGACGCGGCAGGGAGGTGGAGATGACCGTGTCGTCGATGTCGCTGACCATTCCGAAACGCGCCTCGCGGTCGATGATCATCACCCAGGCCGGGACCGGTTCCGCGCCCTCCGCCTCGATCGTGACGGTGTGCCAGCCAGGGTCGAAGCCCGGGTCCGGGATCACCACGTCGAGGTAGCCGCTGCGGTCAGTGTGCGTCTGCGTCATGCGACCTCGGACGGTGATGGTCACCGGGACGTCCATCGCGCCTGCTGTGACGAACGCGCGCCATCCCCTCTGCTCGTCCCTCGTTCCCCGCAGCTCACGGACGACGTCATCGGCCGCATGGACCGTTGGTTTCTCAACCGGACGACTCAGCAGAACCCTGCCGAGCACCCTTACAAAACCCTGAGTGCCGTAGCCCGTGTGGCTGATGGTGCGCGTCCGCCACCCGCGAGCGCGCATCAGGGCGTTCGAGCGCCGATGGAAGGCGTCCTCGATCAGCGATGCGGCGTGAGGTCTTGCCATGCTCAAAACCGTATCGCGGCGGCGGCGCCAATAGCCCCGAAGGCCGAAAA
>JBDTOA010000254.1:0-3355 GCA_039933475.1 Dermatophilaceae bacterium | reverse complement strand
GCTCCTCCTCGCCGATCTCGCGCCCGTCGCCGGTGCCGATCATGACCTCGAGGCCAGAGTCGATGGCCGCGTCAAGGGTCTGACGAACCAGGTCGGTGCGGTGCTCGCTGATCTCGTTCGCGAACAGGGTCGCGCCCCGCTGCGCGCCGATGGTCGCCAGGAGCGCGGCTTTTCCGCCAGGCCCCGCACACAGATCCAGCCATTTCTCGTTCTCTGCGCCGGTGTTCACCTCGGCACCAGCCAGGGCCAGGGCGACCAGCTGTGAACCCTCATCCTGAACCGCAGCGCGTCCCGACCGGACCGCCGAGATCGAGCCGGGGTCCCCCGAGTCGAGGACCGCACCCACCCGTGACAACAGTGACGGAGTCGCCCCGGCGCGGGTCAGCTCGTCAACCTCACAAAGCCCGGGGCGAGCCACAAGCGACACCTTGGCCGCTGAGTTGTCACTCACCAGGAGGGCCTCGAGATCTGTGTCCAGTGTCTCGATGGTTGAGGCAGCGTGCCCGATCAAAGCCGCCCGCAGCGCCCGGACGATCCACTCGGGGTGGCTGTGAAGGGTCGCCAGGGTGGCGATCGGGTCATCGGTGGGAACGACCTGGGCGATCCAGGTCTCGAGGTCCTTCTCACTGACTCTGCGCATCACGGCGTTGACGAACCCCCCGGCGCTGGCTCCGTTGACCTGCCGGGCCAGCCCAACGGTCTGGTCGACAGCCGCGTGCGCCGCGACTCTCATGCCGAGCAGCTGGTGGACACCGAGTCGCAAGGTGTCGAGCACGTTGGCATCGATCTTGGAGGTCGGGCGCCCCGCAGCTGCCGCGATGATCGGGTCATAAAGGCCCCGAAGTCGGGTCGCACCGTAGGTGAGCTCCGTCGCAAAGGCGGCATCTCGCCCACGGATCCCCTTGTCCCGCAGCTCTTTTGGCAGCTCGAGGTTCGCGTATGCCCCTTCGGCAACCGCCCGCATGACCGTGTATGCCGCAAGCCGCGCCGGGTCGGTCGACCGTGACCTCTCAGCAGGCCGGGTGACGGAACGCTCGAGGTTGCCGTGCTTGCGCTCCGGTCGTTGCCGGCCGGCCGCGTCGCGCCGTGGTTCGTCAGGGCTCTCGCCGCCGTGCGCTGAGCTACCTGGTCCCTGCTCAGACATCGGCGAACCGCTCTCCAGACTCGATACGAACTCCGCGCGCCCAGTCCGCGGCGGCCATTGGCTTCTTGCCCTGCGGCTGGACCCTGCCGAGCCGAACGGTCCCAGAACCTGTGCCGACAACGACGGCGTCTCTGGTGACAGCGAGCTCTCCGGGCGCGCTGGGCTGACCGGTCAGGTCGACCTGGCCATCCTGGTCATCCTGGGCCCGCGGAGCATCCAGCACCCGCGTGACCGGGGAGACCTTGAACCGCTCTCCGCGGAAGACTGTCCAGGCGCCGGGTGCAGGAGTGCAGCCGCGAATGTGACGGCCGATCGCCAGTGCGGGCGCGCTCCAACGGATTCGGGCATCCTGGACGGTGATCTTCGGCGCGAGTGAGACCCCGTCGCCTGGCTGCGGGACCGCGTTCAGCTCTCCCGCCTCGAGCGCGTCGATCGTGGCAAGCAGCAAGCCCGCTCCCGACTGCGCCAGCCGTAGAAGCAGGTCGCCGGAGGTGTCGTCCGGCCGGATCGCCTCGGTCATCACACCGAAGGTCGGCCCGGTGTCGAGCCCCTGTTCGATCAGGAAGGTCGTGGCGCCGGTTACCTCGTCGCCGGCCATGATCGCGTGCTGGACCGGCGCCGCACCGCGCCATGCCGGCAGCAGCGAGAAGTGAAGGTTGACCCAGCCATGTGCGGGAATCGTCAAAGCCGAGGGCGGGATCAAGGCGCCGTAGGCGACCACGGGGCAGGCGTCGGGCGCAAGCTCTCGAAGCCGATCCTGGAAGGGCTGATCGCCGGGACGTTCCGGAGTCAGGACCTCGAGCCCCAGCTCCAGGGCGCGTTCCTTGACCGGCGAGGCCACGAGGGTGCGGCCCCTGCCGGAGGGGGCGTCAGGACGGGTGAGGACGGCTACGACGTCGTGTGATGACCCGTACAGCGCGTCAAGACTCGGAACAGCGACGGCCGGTGTCCCGGCAAAGACGAGGCGCACCGGTCAGCGGCCCAGGCCGAAGGTTGCATGGGGGCTGACCTTGATGCTCGGCGCTTCCTGGCCTGCCCACTCGGCTGCGCGGATCGCCTTCATGGCCAGCTTGCGCTGGGCTTTGTCCATGCGGTCGATGAACAGGATCCCGTCGAGGTGGTCGGTCTCATGCTGAACGCAGCGGGCCAGCAGCTCCGTACCCTCGATCGTGACCGGCTCGCCATACTGGTTGAAGCCCTTTGCCACCATCCGCATCGCCCGCGGGGTGTCATAGAAGATCCCGGGGAAGGACAGGCAGCCTTCCTCGCCCTCCTGCATCTCGGAGGACAGGTCGAGACTCGGGTTGATCAGATGACCAGGCTCGTCGCCGACGTGGTAGGTGAAGACCCGAAGGCCCACGCCGATCTGGGGTGCCGCGAGACCGGCGCCCGGCGCGTTCAGCATCGTCTCGGTCAGGTCACTGACCAGCTGGCGAAGCTCCTTGTCGAAGTCAACGACCTCGATCGCAGGAGTGCGTAACACTGGGTCACCAAAGATCCGGATGTCCTTGATCGACACGAACGTTGCTTCCTCGCCTCGGGTGCGCTGACCGGCTCAGTCTATGTGGGCGACAGCGGCAGCCCGCGCAGAGCCAGATCCCGGCGCAGGTGGCCGGTGTCCGAGAACAGGATTGCGTCCAGCCCGGCGTCGGCGGCCGCCTTGGTATTGGCCGGGTTGTCGTCGATGAAGACGGCTCTGGTGATGCCCTCCCCGATCCTGCCCTTGAGAATCTCGAAGATCCTGGGGTCGGGTTTGCGGACTCTCTCATCGCCGGACACGACGATGTCCTCGAACAGGTCCAGGAAGTCGAAGCGCCGCCGAGCCACCGGGAACAGCTCGCTCGACCAGTTGGTCAGCGCAAAGAGTCGTATGCCGGAGGCGTGCAGCTCTCGCAGGACCTGCACGGAGTCCTCGATCTCGCCAATGATCGAGTCGGGGAAGTGTGCACGGTACCCACGGATCGCCGATGCCCAGTGCGGGTGAGCCCTCACGGCGAGCGACTCAGCCTCGTCCCACGACCGCCCGGCGTCCTGCTCGTTGTTCCACGCCATAAAGGCGAAGTCCTCGTCAGCCAGGAAGAGTGCTGCCTGCTCGCTGCCAACCGCCTTTGCGATGGCGGGGTGAGGGTCCCAGCTGATGAGCACGTTGCCCAGGTCGAAGACCACGACGTCGACCTTGCCGTCGACCTTGCCGTCGACCTTGCCGTCGAC
>JBDTOA010000253.1:0-3365 GCA_039933475.1 Dermatophilaceae bacterium | reverse complement strand
AACCACCACGACGTGTGGTCCCTGCTAGGAGTCGGGCTGCCAGCCGACAGGCTCCCGATGATCCTGGGCTGCGACGGCGCGGGCGTGGACGAGGCGGGCAACGAGGTCATCATCCACGCGGTGATTCCCTCCGACGGCTGGGTCGGTGACGAGACCCTGGACCCGGCGCGCACCCTGCTTTCCGAGCTGTATGACGGGACGCTGGCTGAGTACGTCGCGGTGCCGTCGCGTAACTGTGTTCCCAAACCCGCCGGGCTTTCCTTCGAAGCGGCAGCCTGCCTGTCCACGGCCTGGCTGACGGCGTACCGGATGCTGTTCGCAAACGCCGGGCTCACTCCTGGCGCCACTGTTCTGGTTCAAGGTGCCGGCGGTGGTGTCTCCAGCGCCGTGATCCAGCTCGGCTCGGCGGCCGGCTATCGGGTGTGGACGACTTCACGCGATGAGGACAAACGGGCCAGAGCCCTTGAGATCGGTGCGGATAGGGCGTTCTCGTCCGGCGAGCGACTTCCGGAGCGTGTCGATGCGGTTCTTGAGACGGTCGGTGCAGCCACCTGGTCGCACTCGATCAACTCGCTGAAGCCGGGTGGCACCGTCGTCATCTCGGGAGCGACCTCCGGTGACGCACCCGCGAAGGCTGAGCTGACCAAGATCTTCTTCAAGCAGCTGAAGGTCATCGGATCCACGATGGGAACTCGGGGCGAGCTCGAGAGACTCGCGAACTTCATTGTGAACAGTGGGATTACGCCGGTCATCGACTCGACGATGCCCCTGGCCGACGCCCGTCAGGGCTTTGAGAAGATGGCCGCCGGCGACGTGTTCGGCAAGGTGGTATTCACCCTCTGATCCTGCCCGTCAGGAGTCTCACGGGTGATGGAGGACGTCGCGGATCTTTCTTGCGGCGTCGCTGAGGATGTCCAAGACCTCTTCGCGCGCCCCGTCATCGGCGGTGAGTCGGCGCGCGGCATCTCGCACGTCGTAACGAAACGCGTTGATCGCAGCCTCGATATCGCGGGCGGTCGTGGATCCATGCCCGCGACTGCCGGGGCCGTTCGGCCACTGCTGCTCGTAGGACGCACCCGCTGGAGTTGCTGTTGCCCGAGCCTCCTTCGCTGCAGCCTTGAGCTCCTCGCGAAGGTTTGAGGCACTGCCGTGAACCCTTTGCCGCACCTCCTGGGCCAGCTCCCGGACCGAGTGGTCGAGGTCCTGCTGGAGGTCAGCAAGGTCGAACTCCCTTGCAGCGACTTCACTTCGGCCTGCATCAGTGATCCGGTACGTTCCCTTGCGGCCGTCCTCGGTGCGCTCAACCAGTCCTTCCTCCTCCAGCTTGGCCAGCCGTGGGTACACCGTTCCGGCGCTGGGGGAGTAGAGACCGTTGAAACGCTCCTCGAGCGACTGGATGATCTCGTAACCGTGACGAGGACCCTCGTTCAACAAGGCAAGGAGGTAGAGGCGCATCTGGCCGTGGGCGAAGACAGCCATCGTCAGCCGGCGTTCTCGGCGCCGGGGATGACCGTGTCCTGGATGTCCGGAACAGAGTCCTGAATGTCTGGGCTGTCTGGAACCGTGTCCTGGTCGCTCGCCGCGCGCAGGACGACGACGTTTCCTGACACCGAGTTGGCTTTGATGACAAGGGCTTTGTCCCCATCACTCAACTCACCGCCGCGTGTGTACGGCGACTCTCCGTGCATCGACTGACCATCGATGACGACGTGTCCGGACGCCGTGTGTGCGGCCACGTCGTACCCGCCGCCGCGAGGGATCCGCACCGTGACGTCGCCGGAGACAGAGTTGGACTGGATCTGAGCCCGGCCGTCGGTCAGGTCGAGGGTGATGTCCCCGCTGACGGTGTTGAGCCTGACCTTGCCCATACGGCTGGCCTCCACGGTCAGCGGGCCGGAGATCGAGTTTCCCTTGAAGTCGCCATCCAGGCCGTGGCACTCGATCTCGCCCGTCACGGTGTTGGCGTCGACGTCGCCGACGATGTCCACAAGGGTCAGCGATCCGGAGACGGTGTTGGCCTTGACCTTGGCATGGACCCCGTTGACCAGGGCCTCTGCGCTGACCGTACTGGCGCTGATCTGAGTCTTTCTCGGGACCGAGATGCTCACCCTGGCCCGGCGTCTGCCCTTGTCCTGGGTCAACGAAGTCAGGCTGTCCCAAAGGCTGCCGTCCTTCTCCTTGACGTGGGTGATCTTCAGGGTCCAGCCGTCCCAGCTCACCAGGAGGGGCCGGCCGCTGACCTCGTGCACCTCGAGCCGCGCAGTGGGGGAGTCGTCGTGGGTGACAATATCCACCCGCCCGGCTACCAGGCCCAGGTTGAGCCGGCCGACCCTCTCGTCCTCGTCGCCGATGTCGAGCACCTTGGGCCCGTCGATCTGCCATTCGTGTGCCATCTGGGGTCCTTGCCTCTCGGGCGTAGGCGACCTCTCGCCATACGCGTTATATCGCGTTCTGTGCGTTCACGATATAACGCGATGTATCGCGTGTGCAAGACCTCTGGCCCGAACGTGAAGCAGATGCCCCGGCGGCGGCGGCGCCAAGGGGCGGCGGCGCTACGGGGCGGCGGCGGTGATGGTGGTCGAGAGCTGGTAGACCGAAACGTGCGAACGGGACTCGGCGGTGAACTCGGCGCCTGCCCAGTCCGCGTGCCTTGTCTCCAGCTCGAACCCGGCCAGCTGTGCCATCAGGTCGAGCTCAGCCGGCCAGATGTAGCGGTGGGGGCTGCGAAAGATCTGCGCTTGCGTGCCTTCCCCGAAACCGAAGTGATGCGAGACGACGCGCTGACGTAGGACGTCGTAGGTGTCCAAGCCGATGTATCCGGGCTCGCAGCTCCAGACCATGGCCTGCTGGCCGGGCGGGAGCTTGCGCAGCTCTGGCACCCACAGCTCGATCACGAACCGGCCCTCGGGCGAGAGGTGACGAGCCGCGTTACGGAAGCAGGCAACCTGCTCGGACTGGGTCAGCAGGTTGGAGATCGTGTTGAAGACGAGGTAGACCAGCGCGAACTCTCCTGGGGCGCGCACGGTGGCCATGTCTCCGATGACGACGGGGATCGTGCCTTCATCGATCTTGGTGCGCATCTGGTCGATCATGGGGCTGGACAGCTCGACCCCGGTGACAGGCACGCCGCGCTCGGACAAGGGGATGGCCACGCGGCCGGTGCCGATGGCGAACTCGAGTGCGCGGCCGTGACCTGCGAGCTCGGCGAGTCGCTCGACGGTCGGCTCCAGCACCTCAGGAGCAAACATTCCTGTGCCCGGCGTGTCGTACCTCCGGGCAGCGTCCGCGTCCCAGATCTCTTCCTGTCGCTCGGCATCCATCTTCAGCGGCCGAGGTCGAGCCACTGGTCCCAGCCGCCGTGAAGC
>JBDTOA010000252.1:0-3395 GCA_039933475.1 Dermatophilaceae bacterium | reverse complement strand
TCTGTCGCTCGGCGCAACAGCGGCCGCTGCTGACCTGGGCGGCGCTCCTGTCAAGGGCGGCGCTCCTGTGAGCGGCGCCGGCGGGTCCGGCTGGCGGCTGGGCGGCAGCCTGCCGACGGGGCCCGCCACGGCCCAGGTTCACCTCTTGCCGGCCGGCCCGACCACCCGTACCTTCGTCAGTGCGCTCGCACACGCCCTCGGCATGAGCGGCCAGCCGAAGCACCTCAAGGACGGCTGGTACCTGGTCTCAGGAACTACCGAGCTGTCCGTGTCCGAGCTAACGGGACAGCAGTGGACCTACGCCAACCACGGCTGCGTTGTCGGGCCGATGCTGGACCCGCGAACAGGCGCAGGCTGCGCGACCGCACAGTCCTCTCCGCCGAGCTCCGCCAAGCCGGTTGGTGGAGACGCCCCGGTCAGTAGTGGCGCTGATCTGCCACCAGCAGCTGGAGCGCCCGGACCGTTTGTCGAGCCAATCCCGTTCCCTGAGAGCGGTGCCCGACGTCTCGCCCGTCCGGTGTTCGTGGCCGTTGGTGTCAACCCGGACGCCGCCAAGGTCGTTACCGAGGGCGGGCAGCGGAGCTTGGTCTTCAGCGCCGGCCTGGCTGGTTCTACGGTTCTCGGCCTTGATACGCGAGTGTCGCTCGACGAGCAAGGGAAGATCGTGGACGCCTCCGGCTGGCTGGCCAAACCGGTCGCTGCGGCGACGTACCCGTTGATCAGCGCCCGGCAGGCATACGACCAGCTGCTCCGGCAGCCGCAGCCGATGATGGCGCTGGCGATGCCGTGCCGGGTCGTAGCCGGCGTCCAGGGGTGCGCGCCCATCCCGGATCGAGTCGTGACTGGAGCAACCCTGGGGCTGGCGCAGGCCTACACCACGGACCGCGGCATCCTGCTCGTCCCGGCTTGGCTGTTTCACGTGCGTGGCCAGTCGGTTCCGGTGTCAGTGGTGGCGGTGCAGCGGGCTTTTCTCGGCGAGCCGGCGCAGCCCTCGGTAGGTGACCAGCCCGGCGTGGGAAGCGAACCATCACGTGGGGGAGCTGAACCGGGCAGCGCAGGAAGCGCACCGGGCGGCGTAGGTGGCGGAACCGAGCCGAACGGCAACACCGAGGTGACCGGTGCGCCTAGTCAGGGGCAGTAAAGGGGTTGGTTCCGGGGATCACGGTGATCTCACTCGACTTGGGCCGGTTGAGCCAGTCTTCGAGCTCGGCGGCCGGCACCGGCCCGCAGATGTAGTACCCCTGGGCCTGGTCACAGCCCAGGCGAGTCAGCTCGGCGTACGCAAGCTCGTTCTCTACGCCTTCGGCGACGATCCGCAGATCGAGGCCATGGGCAAACGTGATCGTGGAGGCAACCAGTGCAGCGGCGCGGGGGTCGTCGACCATGGGCAGGATGAACGACCGGTCCAGCTTGAGCTCGTCGATCGGCAGATCCCGCAGATAGGACAGCGAGCTGTAGCCGGTGCCGAAGTCATCCACCGAGATCTGGATGCCGAGGCCGCGCAGCCGCGTCAGGATGCTCCGGGCCAGGTCACGGTCGGCCATCAGGAAGTCCTCGGTGATCTCCAGCTGCAGGGCGCTAGGGGGGAGGGCCCGGTCCTCGAGCACTGCTGCGACCTGCTCGGGCAGGTCGCCATCGACCATGGAGCTGGCGGACAGGTTGACCGCGATGGTCATCGGCCGGCCGTTCGTCAGCCATACTGCGGCCTGGTCCATGGCGATCTCCAGGACGGCCATAGTCATGGCGTGGATGAGTCCCGTTTCCTCGACCAGGTCCAGGAAGGCGTCGGGGTAGAGCAGCCCGCGGGTGGGGTGGTCCCAGCGGACCAGGGTCTCGACGCCGCGGACCTCGCCGGTGCGCAGATCGACCTTGGGCTGGTAGTGCAGGACGAGCTGCTTGCTGCTCAGCGCTGTGCGCAGCTCCTCGACCTTGCCCAGGCGCGTCGCGAAGTCGGTGTCGTCTGCGTCGCCGTAGACGTGGCTGCCACAGGCCGACGCCTTGGCCTTGTACATGGCGACGTCGGCCTTGCGCAGCAGGGTGGCGAGGTCGGGTCCGTCGTCGGGAAAGAGGGCGATCCCGATGCTGACGGCGGTATGCACGGCGTTGTCGTCCAGGTCGAACGGGTCGTGCAGGGCGGCGCAGAGCCTTCTGGCGACCTCCACGGCCTGGTCGTGCACGGCATCCTGGATGAGGACTGCGAACTCGTCCCCTCCAAGGCGGACAAGCAGGTCGCCGCCCCTAAGTCGTTCGCTCAGGCGGGAACCCACCTGGACCAGCAGCTGGTCCCCGATGCCGTGGCCGAGCTTGTCGTTGACGTCTTTGAACTTGTTGAGGTCCATCATCAGCAGCGCCTGATGCTTGTGCCGCGGGTCGGCAAGGAGCACCTCGGCCTGCAGGTTGAGGGCGCGACGGTTGGGCAGACCGGTGAGATCGTCGGTGACGGCCTGGCGGCGCAGGTCCGCCATCCGAACGAGCTGGCGGAAGCCCACCTGGGTTCGGGCGGCCGCCGCCAGCAGCGTCACCCCGGCCAGGGCAACGGCGAGGGTCGAGAGGTGCGCCCGACTGCTGACCAGCAGGACGCCTAGCCCGGCGGCAGTGGCCAGCGTCGGCACGATCAGAGCCATCCGGCCGGCCGGCGCCACCTGGCGGCTCGCAGTGCCGCTCGCGTCGCTCTCCAAGTCTGGGTTGTCGGAGGGTGAGGGGTCGCGGCGGGTGAGGCCGTCGACATACAGCGCAATGAGGGTGATCCCGATCGTCCACGCGCCGTCCAGCGGCGAACCGACGGTGTAGGTGTCCGCGCTCACCTGCAGCGCGTAGATCACGTCCGCCACCGCGTAGAGCACCAGTCCCACCATCAGCAGCGCCAGCCGGTCGCCGCCGCGCACGCCGCGCACGGCCGCCATCCCGACAACGGTCGCGATGAAGAGCAGGTCCAGCATCGGGTAGGCAACGGCGATCACCGTGGCAGCCGACAGTGAACCGGTCAGGGCATCGGCGAGAACCGGGTTGAGGATGACGGCCAGCACCGCGGCCGCGCCGAGCGAGCCAACTGCGGCGTCCAGCCACACCGACCATGACTGCCCTCGGGCGTCGTGGCGCACCACCAGGGCCAGCGCACCCAGCATCAGGACGTAGAACAGCAGGTAGCCCACGTCACCGGGGGAGGGGAACGGAGGGGACCAGCTGTCAGTCAGAGGCGCGTAGTAGGTATCTCCGGCCGCCACGGCGGTCACTGCGGCCGCGGCCAGCAGGACCTCCCATCGCCTAAGCCCGACGCGAGCCAGCGCCACCCAGCACACGGCCGCGGGAAGCCATGAGGTCAGCAGCGAGAGCCAGACGTCCACGACGCGGTGGGACACCCCACCCTGCAGCCAAAGACCACAGAGGTATGCCGC
>JBDTOA010000251.1:0-3395 GCA_039933475.1 Dermatophilaceae bacterium | reverse complement strand
GACGATCGCCAGGAGACTGCTCACCGCACACAGGGCGACAGCCAGAGCCGGGGACGTGTGCTCGGCCAGATAACCTGCGACCAGGAAGGCAACACCGCTGGCTGCCACCGAAAGAGCACCTGCCAGGCCGAAGACCCGGCCACGCATCTGTTCGGGTATGACCAACGAGAAGGTCGCCTGGAGAGGCAGCATGAAGGCCTGGAGCACGCCACAGACAAACCAGAGCACCCAGGTCAGCGGCAGCGGCGGAGTGAAGACCGTCGCGATGAGAGGCAGCGGCATCAGCAGCGCCAGCACGATCATCCTGGAGTTCTGGCGCTCGGGCTGCCAGTGTCCGACCCACACCAGACCAGCCACGGTGCCAAGGATGGGGGCGGCCATGAGCAGGCCTCCAAGGCCAGCCGATCCGGACTCGCCCTCGGCATAGGCGATTGCCACAGCTTCGGGCGCCGCTATGGCCCACACCGAGCACAGGCTCAGCGCCAGCAGAGACCCCAGGACGCGATGGCGAAAGAGGTACCTCGCGCCTTCCCCGATGTCACGGAAGAACCCGACGACTCCAGCCGATGGCGTGCCTTTGATGGCTTCAACCTTCACGACCAAGGCGATGACCAGACCCGCGAGCACAAAGGTTGCAAGGTCGGCCCAAAGTCCCAGCTCGGGTCCCACCCAGGCGACCACCAGCCCCCCGAGGCCCAGTCCGATGGCCTGGTTGACCTGATCGCTGATCGTTCGCACGCCCAGCGCCCGCGCGTACAGCCGGCGATCGGTGAACAGGTCCGTCATCAGGATCTGGCTGGAGGCGATGGCCGGGCCGCCGACCAGCTCGATCAGGAACAGCAGGGCGAACAGCCACCCCAGAACTTCGGTCGAAGCGCCACCTGAGGCTGTGTGAGTGCCTTGGGTGCTCACGACAAGGATCAGGCCACCCACCAGGACGGCCCGAAGCAGGTGCGCCGTGATCAGGACGTACTTGTACGGGATCCGGTCAGCGATCGGCGCAAGAAGGCTGCGCCCGAAGATGCTCGGCAGCAGACTGACCGCGAAGGTCGCTGCGGCAGCGAACGGTGAGCCCGTCCGCTCGAACACGAACACCGCGACCGTCACGCGCGCGAGGTAGTCCCCCCACGTCGACAAAGCTGCAGTAAGGAAGATGGCCACGTAGGCGCGGCTACGGAACACATCCGCATAGGAAGGCATGGCGAACCGACTGCCTGGCCCCTCCCCGGTGCGGTTCATCAAGGGCGAGGCTACCGGTACCAGAGGGCCGTGCTAGCCCGACTCGTAAAAGTTGGCCACGACAACTGCCCTCGCACGCCGGGCAAGTCGCAGGTAGACCTCCGCCAAGGCGGCGCCCTGACCGGCTTCACGGCCAACGATCCGGCCGATTCCATCGGCATCCTGAAGGTCGCTCGGCAGCGCATCGACCGGTCGACCTCGCCACAGCATCGCCGCGTTGCGCAACGAGGACGTGAACGTCCAGGCCATCGTGAGGATCTCGACATCCGCGGTAGGGATCAGGCCAGCATCGCCGGCGGCCGCCAGGGCCTCGAGGGTCCCCGTCGTACGCAAGCCCTCGACTTCCCAACCGTGTCGCAGCTGCACGAGCTGAGCCGTCCACTCGACATCGGCGAGCCCGCCGAGCCCCAGCTTGAAGTGCATCTTTGGATCCGCGCCACGGGGTAGGCGCTCTGACTCCATCCGGGCCTTGAGCGTGCGGATCTCCCGTATGGCGTGGTCGGACACTCCGCCCTTGGGCCACCTGATCGGGTTGATCAGCTCTTGAAAGGCCGCTCCGAGTTCTGCATCGCCCGCTATCGGGGCGGCGCGCAGGAGAGCCTGGGTCTCCCAGTTCAGCGACCATCGCTCGTAGTAGGCGACGTAGCCGGCGAGCGATCGGACCAACGGCCCCGCCTTGCCCTCGGGCCTCAGCCCAGCGTCGATCTCGAGCTGCGGGTCTGGTCCGGCAAGGCCCAGCAGCCGGATCACCTCCTGGACGACCAGAGTGGCCTGCTTCTGTGCAGCCGTCTCGTCCACGCCTTCCTCCGGCTGATGGACGAACATGACGTCCGCATCCGAGCCGTAGCCCATCTCGGCGCCGCCGAGGCGACCCATGCCCACGATCAGCAGCCGGGTGGCCAGCTCGTGCCCGAGCTGAGACTCGACCGCCCTTGTGGCAACATCGAGGGCCGACTGAAGGGTGGCCGCAGTCAGGTCGGTGAGGGCAAGACCGACCTGGGCCAGGCCCAGGCTCCCGGTGAGGTCTCCGACGGCGATTCGGAAGAGCTCCTGCCGTCGTACGACGCGCGCCCCAATCATCGCGTCGTCGGGTGTGTCCTTGCGAACGTTTGCCGACGTCATCGTGGCCAGGAGAGCACGCCGGCTTCGCGGGGTCAGTCCCCCGGCAGCCCCGAGGATGGCCACGGACTGGGGCGCGGGTATGAGCAGGTCTGCGGCGTAACGGCTTCGGGCAAGGACATGGGCCAGCCGCTCCGCAGTGCTGCCTTCGTCACGCAGCATCCGGAGGTACCAGGGGGTCGCTCCCAAGGAGTCGCTGATCTGGCGGAAGGCCAGGAGTCCGGCGTCGGGGTCGGCTTCGTCGGCGAACCACCCGAGCATGACAGGCAGCAACGTCCGCTGGATCGCGGCCCGACGGGTGAGCCCGCCAGTGAGCGCTGCAAGGTGCCGCATCGCACCGGCAGGATCACGAAAACCCAAAGCTGACAGACGTTCTTGCGCGGCTTGCGGGGTCAGGTGCGCCTCGGTGCTGCTGAGCCTCGCGGCTGCGGTCAGCAGCGGGCGGTAGAAGAGCCGCTCATGGATGCGTCGCACCTCGCGTGCGTGCTCCTGCCACCGCGCCACAACATCGTTGGCGGGGTCTCTTCGATGACCGACCGCCCGCCCCAGCCGCCTGAGATCTCCGTCAGCGGTGGGCATCAGATGGGTGCGCCTCAACCTGAACAGCTGGATCCGGTGCTCGAGGGTTCGCAGCAGCCGGTAGGACTCGTCCAGAACGGCGGCGTCCTCGCGCCCGACGTATCCGCCCTTGGAAAGCGCCGCCAAGGCCTCCAACGTCGTGCCTGACCGCAGGGTCACGTCTGTCCGCCCGTGGACGAGCTGCAGCAGCTGGACGCTGAACTCGACGTCGCGAAGACCCCCGCGGCCGAGCTTGAGCTGACGCGCGGACTCTGCAGAGGGAACGTGCTCCTCAACCCGCCGCCGCATCGCCTGGACGTCCTCGACGAAGTTCTCCCGGCTCGCTGCCTGCCAGACCAGTGGGCCAACCGCCTCCAGGTACTCCCGGCCCAGATCCTTGTCTCCGGCCACGGCTCTGGCCTTGAGCAGGGCCTGGAACTCCCACGTCTTGGCCCACCGCTCGTAGTACTGCAGGTGGC
>JBDTOA010000250.1:0-3412 GCA_039933475.1 Dermatophilaceae bacterium | reverse complement strand
AGGTCGCCACCACCGATCTGGCCTACCAGCTGCCGAGCTCGCCACGCAGCTACACCATCGCCCTCGCCGACAACAGCGTGGCGGTGGCTTCGATCCAAGGACGGATCATCCGTGAAGGGCAGCCGTGGGCTTGGCTGATCGTTGGCCTGGCAGCAATGGCGATCCTTGTCCTGGGTGCTTTGTCTGCGACCGAACGGCGCCGCCGCCGCCGCCGGAGGACGGCGGCTCTGGAGCTCTCGAACGTGCCAGTGGCGATCGAGGATCTGGTCAAGGAGTATGGCGACGGATACCGAGCCGTGGACGACGTGAGCTTCCGCGTCGAACGAGGACAGATCGTCGGACTGCTCGGTCCCAACGGTGCCGGCAAGACGACCACGTTGCGAGTCCTGATGGGTCTGATCCGGCCGACGTCGGGAACGGTCCGCGTGTTCGGTGAGCTCGTTGAGGCAGGCGCCCCGGTGCTCTCGCGGATCGGTGCGTTCGTCGAGGGACCGGGTCTGCTGCCGCACCTGTCCGGACGCGCCAACCTGCACCTCTTCTGGGCCGCCACCGGCAGGCCTCCACAGGATGCGGACTTCGACACGGCTCTGGAGATCGCCGGTCTCGGCGAGTCGGTCGACCGTCGGGTCAAGACCTTCAGCCACGGCATGCGGCAGCGACTGGCGATCGCCCAGGCGATGCTCGGGCTTCCCGAGGTCTTGGTGCTCGACGAGCCCACCAATGGCCTGGACCCGCTGCAGATCGCCGAGATGCGTGAGGTCCTGCGCCGGTATGCCGCAACCGGACGCACGGTCGTTGTCTCCAGCCATCTGCTGGCTGAGGTCGAGCAGACCTGCAGCCATGTGGTCGTGATGCACAAGGGCAGGCTCGTCGCGGTGGGGTCGGTGGCTGAGATAGCCGGCGCAGGTCGAATGCAGCTGGAGGTGAGGAACCCCCAGCAGGCCATGGAGATTCTTGCGGCGGCGGGCGTCGACTCACAGGTGGTGCCGGCACGTCGTTCCCTAGAGGACATCTTCATCGAGATGGTTGGTGCGGACCATGACTGAGCTTGGCGCCCCGAGTCCGGAGGAACGCCCGGCACCAACCCGTCGAGGCGTCCACGACAGGCTGATGCAGCTGGCCCCGGTGCAGGACAACGGCTTCCGACCCGAGCGGACGCTGGGTTTGCGCGTCGAGCTCGTACGACAGCTGCGCCGACGACGCACCCAGCTGACCGCCCTTGTCCTGCTGGCGCTGCCAATCGTCATTGCGCTGGCTTTTCAGCTCAGCTCGGACTCGAGCTCGGCCGGCGCTGCACCACAGGGTGGCTCAGGACGGGCGGGCGCCCCGGCGCTGGTCAATCTGGCAACCACGGGAGCGACCAACTTCTCACTCTTCACCGAGTTCGCCTCAGCAGGCTTCCTGCTCGTGGTCATCGTCGCCCTCTTCTGCGGCGACACTGTTGCCAGCGAGGCCAGCTGGGGGTCCCTGCGATACCTGCTCGCGATCCCGGTACCTCGCGCGCGCCTCCTGCGGCAGAAGCTGGTCGTTGCGCTGAGCCTCAGCTTTGGTGCCAACCTGCTGTTGCCCGCCTGGGCCTATCTGGTCGGGGGCGTGTTCTTCGGATGGGCACCGGGGCGGTCGCCGCTGGGTGGGACCTTTACCGCCGGAGCCGCGCTGCAGAGGCTGCTCATCGTCGTCTGTTACGTCAGCCTGCAGTCGCTGCTGGTGGCAGCCCTCGCCTTCCTGCTCAGCGTGCTCACGGATGCACCGCTGGGCGCGGTGGGCGGCGCCACGATGCTCGTCGTGGTTTCCAACATCCTGGACTCGATCACCTCCCTCGATCCCTACCGTCGCTTCCTGCCCACTCATTTCCAGTACTCCTGGCTGGACGCCCTGGGAGCAGGCGTCGTCTGGGACGACATGATCCGCGGGACCGGGCTGGTTCTCGTCTACGCAGCGGTGTTCTTCGCACTTGCCTGGTGGCGTTTCCAGAAGAAGGACATCGTCAGCTGAACCGGAGAGACCCAAGGTCGCACTAGGCTGCCCGCGTGCTCGATAACGTTCAGGCGATCCGGTATGTGACACCGCTGCGCGAGGGCGGGTCGCTGCCGGGCATCGTCGAGGCCGACGACCTGGGCACCTATGTCGTGAAGTTCCGTGGCGCCGGTCAAGGGCTCAAGGCACTGGTGGCCGAGGTGATCGTCGGTGAGCTCGGCCGGACGATCGGGCTGCGGATCCCCGACCTTCGTGCGGTGACACTGGACGCGCGCATCGCCAAGTATGAAGCGGACGAAGAGGTCCAGGACCTGCTGACGGCCAGCGTCGGGCTGAATCTTGGCGTGGACTTCCTGCCCGGCTCCTTCGGGTATGACGGGTCGTTGCCGCCGACGCCGCACGAGGCAGCCAAGGTCCTTTGGCTGGATGCCTTCACGGCCAATGTGGACCGTACCTGGAGCAACCCCAACCTCCTGGTGTGGCACGGCCGCATGTGGGCCATCGACCACGGGGCCGCGCTGTACTTCCACCACTCATGGCCCAGCCGCAGCCCGGATCCTGCGCGGTTCGCCAGCCAGCCGTTCGATGCCAGCAAGCATGTGCTGCTCGAGATCGCCGATGACCCCGCGTCCGTTCACGACGACCTCGCCTTGATAGTCACTGACGCACTTCACGATGGTGTCCTCGACAAGGTCCCGGACGAGTGGCTGGAGCCGACGGGGGCGCTGCCCGATGCTGAGGTGGTCCGGACGGCATACCGGATGAGTCTGCTTGCGCGCCTTGACAATCCGTCCGCCTGGCTCCCCCGGATGGGTTCCTCATGACGGCGCCATTGGTGAGCTACCAGTACGTCGTGCTGCGCTGCGTCCCAAGGGTGGACCGCGATGAGTTCACCAATGTCGGCGTCGTGATCCACTGCCAGGCGCTCGACTACCTGGACTGCGCCTTCGTCGCCGATGCTGGCCGGCTGAGGTCCCTCTCCCCCGGACTGGACCTGGAGTCGGTTGAGGCGACACTCAACACGGTATGTGGGGTCTGCCGCGGAGAGCAGGCGCCCGGGCGCCCTTCACTTGAGACACTCGGCCAACGTTTCGGCTGGCTCACTGCGCCCCGGAGCACGGTCGTGCAACCAGGCCCGGTTCACGGCGGCCTCACCACGGACCCTGCCGCAGAGCTCCAGCGGCTCCTTGCCCTGTTGGTAGGTTGACCGAATCTTCCTGCGGTCGTTACTCATTCACAGGTGGGTGCCTGACAGAGCGAAGAAAGTCAAGTCCAAGGCAGCGATCAGGATCGTGGCCTGGAAGAAGCGCCGCGACGACGGGTCACGATAGGCCGCGGTTGCGGCAATGCCGGCCACGAGCAGTGCCACGACAAATCCAGCAATCTGCCACCCGCCGGGCTGGCCGCCCGGACCGAAGAGGATCGCGGCCGACGC
>JBDTOA010000249.1:0-3417 GCA_039933475.1 Dermatophilaceae bacterium | reverse complement strand
CACAAGCTGGTGGCAGGCGGTATGCCCTACCCGCCCCAGCTGATGGCTCTTGACCGTGGCGTCGACCTGCTGATCGCCACGCCGGGCCGCCTCAAGGACCTCATGGAACGTGGCGCCGTCCAGCTGGTCGATATCTCGATCATGATCCTCGACGAGGCCGACCACATGGCCGACATGGGGTTCCTGCCCGAGATCACCGAGATTCTCGACGCCCTGCCCGAGGGCGGCCAGCGACTGCTCTTCTCCGCCACTCTGGACCGTGGCATCGACGCTGTCGTCAAGCGCTACCTCCACGACGCCGTCACCCACTCCACCGATGACGCGACTGCCAGCGTCACCACGATGGAGCACCACATCCTGCTCATCGACCCGAAGCACAAGAAGGCCATCACCGCAGAGGTCGCCAACACCGAGGGCCGCACCCTGATCTTTGTGCGGACCAAGCTTGGCGCTGACCGCGTGGCCGAGCAGCTGCGCGAGCAGGGAGTATTCGCGGCCGCGCTGCACGGTGGCCTGGCCCAGGGCGCTCGCAACCGGGTGCTGTCGGCGTTCCGCGACGGCACCTTGCCCGTTCTGGTCGCCACCGACGTCGCAGCCCGTGGCATCGACGTGGACGACATCGGCGTCGTCCTGCAGGCCGACCCGCCGGCCGACCACAAGGACTACCTGCACCGCGCCGGCCGCACGGCGCGCGCGGGCAAGAAGGGCTGTGTCGTCACGCTGGCACTCCCGCACCAGAGGCGCGGTATGGAGCGGATGGCTCGCGAGGCCGGCCTCGACGTGGTCGCGACCCGTAGCGCCCCGGGCGACGAGCTGCTGCTCTCGACCGGCGCGCGCAAGCCCGAGGGTGCCGCGATCCCCGAGAGCCAGGCGCGCCGTCTGCTCGAGGGCGAGCAGCGGGGACATCGCCGCTTCGGTGGCGGCGGTCGGGGTGGCCCTCGACACAACGATGGTCCGCACCGCAGCAACGACAGCTCGCGTGGCTATCGCGGCCAGCGCTGACCTTTCACGCCCAAGAGGGCCCGACCGGCGTCTGCCGGTCGGGCCCTTTGGTTTGGTTTCCGATAGCGCGAAACCATCACCAATGCAGGCTGCGAGACCCGCAATCGTGATGGTTTCGCGCTATCCCTTCGCATCAAGAGCCGAGAATGGTGAGGACCGGCAGCGCTGTTGGTCGATCGTTCGCCCTCGCGCAGGTTCGTCGCCCTAAGCCCAGCAGCGGGGTGCGCGATCAATGACGCACCTGAGCCATGTGGCTTTTGGCCTGGCTGCGCAAGAATGCCTTCGTGAGCATCGAGTACGCGACCAGCAAGCTGCTTGTCGCGACGCCACAGACCGGTGGCGAGGTCTTCCGGCGCAGTGTCGTGCTCGTGCTGCACCACGACGAGGAAGGCGCCCAGGGCGTCGTCCTCAACCGACCCCTGGCCGCTCCCGTCTCGTCGGTGCTTCCCCCCTGGCAGGACTACGTGACCGATCCGCCCAGAGTTTTCCAGGGCGGCCCGGTCGCCCTGGACTCAGCGCTGGGCCTGGTGACCGTCCCCGGCGGCTATCACGAGCCGATGGGCGTGCGCCTTCTCTTCGGCGGGATCGGGCTGGTCGACCTCGACATCCCACCGCTGGTTGTGGTTCCCGAGGTGGCCGGACTTCGGATCTTTGCCGGGTACGCCGGGTGGTCCAGTGGCCAGCTGGAGCAGGAGATCCGCGACGGTGGCTGGTATGTCGTGGAGTCCGAGGCGCGGGATGCTTTCACCTCTGAGCCCGAGTCGCTGTGGTTCACCGTTCTGCGCCGGCAGCGTGGCCACCTCGCCTTCGTTGCGAGCCTGCCTGACGACCCCACGATGAACTGAGGAACGCGGAGACCCGCTCGTGGTGAGGGCGCCGGCATACCCGCCTCGGCGTGGAACCGGATCGCCCCCTTTGGTTAGACTTGGCCGTATGAGCGACTGGCGAACTGCTGTGAACGGGCTCGACGACCCGCACGCCCCCGGCGGCCCGCTCGACCCGTTCACGCCCCAGCGCCAGCCTTCGGCCCAGCCTGTGCACACAGCGGTGATCGAGCGCGAGCGGGTCGAGGAAGAGGTCGAGCCGGGCGACCACGAGCGCTTCGCGCACTACGTTCGCAAGAACAAGATCATGGAGAGCGCCATGTCAGGCGCACCTGTGGTGGCGCTCTGCGGCAAGGTCTGGGTCCCCGGACGGGACCCCAAGAAGTTCCCGGTGTGCCCCACCTGCAAGGAGATCTTCGAGGGCCTGCGCCAGCCCAACGACGGCTCTGACAACGGCAAGGACTGAGCCCACCGGCGGATGCCCGATAACACACCCAAGCGCATTGTGGGGCATTGGGACTGCGGCATGTCGGACGACGAATCCCGTTAGTATTGGCGGCAAATGAGCACCGCGGCCGCCTCCCACCTCTCACCAGCATTCCCGAGACGGGCAGCGTGGGGGACCGCCTCAAAGCTGCGGGTCTGGCAGGCTGCGGCGTTGGCCCAGTACCTTCGTTCGACCCCTCGTGACTTCCTCGCCGTCGCGACCCCGGGGGCGGGCAAGACCACCTATGCGCTCCGGATCGCGACCGAGCTGCTGAGCGCGGGGATCGTGAGCCGGGTCACCGTGGTTGCGCCCACGGAGCACCTCAAGACCCAGTGGGCCGACGCGGCCTCTCGGGTCGGCATCAGGATCGACCCCCGGTTCACGAATGCCGCGGGAAGCCATGGTGCCGAGTACGAGGGCGTTGCCGTGACCTATGCCCAGGTGGCCAGCAAGCCGCTCCTGCACCGCGCCCGGACCCAGGCTGCGTCCACCCTGGTCATCCTCGACGAGATCCATCACGGCGGTGACAACCTCTCGTGGGGCGACGCGATCCGGGAGGCCTTCGAGCCGGCCACCCATCGCCTTGCCCTGACCGGCACCCCGTTCCGCTCGGACACCAGCCCGATCCCGTTCGTGCGTTACGAGATGGGCAGGGACTCGATCCGGCGCAGCGAGGCGGACTACACCTACGGGTATGCCGAGGCGTTGCGCGACGGGATCGTCCGCCCGGTGCTGTTCCTCGCCTATGGCGGCGCGATGCGCTGGCGCACCAAGGCCGGCGACGAGATGTCGGCCCGGCTCGGCGAGCCGATGACCAAGGACGCAACGGCCCACTCGTGGCGAACGGCGCTGGATGCCAAGGGGGAGTGGATCCCGTCGGTTCTTGCCGCAGCGGACAAGCGGCTGACCGAGGTGCGTCGCGGGGTGCCGGATGCCGGTGGGCTCGTGATCGCATCGGACCAGACCAAGGCGCGGGCCTACGCCAAGATCCTGCACGGCATCTCGGGCGAGCCGCCCGTCGTCGTGCTCTCGGACTATGCCGGGTCCTCCGGCAAGATCGAGGAGTTCGCCGAGGGCAACCAGCGCTGGATGGTGGCGGTTCGC
>JBDTOA010000248.1:0-3453 GCA_039933475.1 Dermatophilaceae bacterium | reverse complement strand
GCTGCCACGACATCAACAAGCCTCAACGTCAGTGCGACAACGACATTCAGGACGCGAGAACCTCGTCAAGGATGGCCTCGGCCTTGTCCTCGTTGGTCTTCTCGGCGAGCGCGAGCTCGCTGACCAGGATCTGGCGGGCCTTGGCGAGCATCCGCTTCTCGCCGGCGGACAGGCCACGGTCCTTGTCACGACGCCACAGGTCGCGGACGACCTCGGCGACCTTGATGACGTCACCGGAGGCGAGCTTTTCGAGATTGGCCTTGTAGCGCCGGGACCAGTTGGTCGGCTCCTCGGTGTGCGCGGCGCGCAGAACCTCGAAGACGCGCTCGAGACCCTCGGGGCCCACGACGTCGCGGACACCCACGAGATCGCAGTTCTCGGCCGGGACCTCAATGGTGAGATCGCCCTGTGCCACATGGAGCACGAGGTACATCTTGTCCTCGCCCTTTACGGTGCGAGTCTTCATCTGTTCGATTAATGCCGCACCGTGATGCGGATACACAACTGTCTCGCCAACCTTGAACGCCACTGGTGGAACCCCTTTCGCGACCTCTAGAGTACCACGTGACAGCCACATTACGGAATCAAAGATGTCGCGTTTATGCAGGTCAGAGCCATGATGAAGGCCCGTTTTGGGGCCATACGAAGTCTTGACAGAACGCCGATTCACGTGCATCGCAGCAGTGGTTGTGCCGAGCTCACCTGAAGGTGCTGTCTTCGCGAAGGTCGAGCGGTAGGCTGCGAATCGTGAAGCGCCGACCCCTCCGCGACCGAAGGGCTGCCGCGCCCAAAGGCAGTCACGGCGCCCATCTCCTTCGTGCTGCAGCGGCGGCCGCGGCCGTTCTGGCCCTGTCCGGCTGCCAGGTCATGTCTCCGATCCAGACGAATGTGCCCTACCAGCCGGCCGACGGCGTGGCCGTTGACCTGGGCGACCTGCAGATCCGGGGCCTTGCGATCGTCACCGACGCCAAGGGAGCGCCCGGCGTGCTCTCCGGACTTGCAATCAACTCGGGCTCAGACCCGGTCACGGTCACCTTTGCCACGGGCCCCAGCGCGGAGGCGTCTGCACGAGCCGTCATACCCGCGGGAACCCCTACCCGGTTCTCCGGAGTGGAGGGCGAGACGCCCGTCACGATCCCGAGCCTTCCTGCCGCGCCAGGTGACGCCATCAAGGTGATCATCAGCACCCCTGACGCAGGAGCTCCGACGGTGTTCGTCCCGGTGCTGGCCCCCACCGGCTACTACTCGAGCATCACCCCGGCCCCCTTGTTCCACCCCGGCAACGGGTCCTAAGTCGTACGTGCGGCTCGAAGGAGAGTGAAGGATCGTGGTTGCCAGAACAACCACAATGCTTCGCCTTGTGCACAATCGAGCAGGCTTTCAGCGGCTCTCGAACTTGTAGCCCAGACCGCGCACCGTGACGATGAGCTCCGGGCTCGCCGGGTCGGCCTCGATCTTGGCGCGTAGTCGCTTGACGTGGACGTCCAGAGTCTTGGTGTCGCCGAAGTAGTCGCTGCCCCACACCCGGTCGATCAGCTGCCTGCGGGTCAGGACCCTCCCGGCATTGCGCAGCAAGATCTCCAGCAGCTCGAACTCCTTGAGCGGCAACGCGGTGTGCTGCCCGTTGACCGTGACGATGTGCCGGTCGACGTCCATCCGCACCGGGCCGGACTCGAGCGTGGCCGGCTTCAGCTCCTCGGGCTCCTGGCCACGGCGAAGAACGGCCTTGATCCGGGCGAGCAGCTCGCGGCTGGAGTACGGCTTCGTGACGTAGTCGTCCGCGCCGATCTCCAGCCCGACCACCTTGTCTATCTCGCTGTCCTTGGCGGTCAGCATGATCACCGGGACGGAGGATCGCTGCCGCAGGGCGCGGCATACATCCATCCCTGAGAGCCCGGGGAGCATGAGGTCGAGCAGCACCAGGTCAGCCCCGCCGCGGTCGAAGTCCTCCAGCGCGCGCGGTCCTGTCTCTGCGAGCACCACCTCGTAGCCCTCCTTGCGCAGCAGGTAGGACAACGGGTCCGAGAACGACTCCTCGTCCTCGACCAGCAGGATGCGTGTCATCGGGTGACCTCTCGGGGGCGAAGACCGGGCTTCGGGACCTTGTGGTCGACTGCGGGTATGGCGGGTGCCTCAGCGTCGCTCGGCCGGGGGCTTGGGGCCACCGGCAGACGCATCGTGAAGGTGGAGCCATGGCCCGGCTCGCTCCAGACCGTAACCTCTCCACCGTGGTTGGCGCAGATGTGCTTGACGATGGCCAGTCCCAACCCCGTTCCGCCGGTCTCGCGCGACCTGGCCGCGTCCACCCGGTAGAAGCGCTCGAAGATGCGGGTCTGCTCGCTCTCGGGGATGCCACGCCCCTGGTCGGCGACCACGATCTCGACCAGCCTGTCCCGGGTCTGCACGCTGACCGCGACCCTGGTGCCCGGTGCGGAGTAGTTGACGGCGTTGGCGACCAGGTTGCGGATCGCGGTAGTGAGCAGCTCGCCATCGCCGAAGACCTCGACGCCCGGTTTCAGGGAGGTGACGATCTCGACCCCCCGCGCTTCAGCCATCACCATGGACTGCTCGACAGCCTCGGTCGCGACGACGTCGACACCCACCCTCTGGGGCTCGCGAAGGGTTTCGCCGATCTGCAGCCGGGACAGGTCGACGATGTCCTGGACCAGGTGGGTGAGGCGGCTGCTCTCCACCTGCATCCGTTGGGCGAAGCGGGCCACTGCCTCGGGATCGTCGTGAGCCTCGAGGACGGCCTCGGCGAGCAGGGCCAGGCCGCCGACCGGTGTCTTGAGCTCGTGGCTGACGTTGACCAGGAAGTCGCGGCGGGTCTCCTCGACCCGTCGATCCCTGGTGCGGTCGTCCACGAGCACGAGGACATACTGGCTCCCGAGCGGAGCCACCCTGGCGCCAATCGGGATCCGGCCCAGGCCGAGGGGTCCGCGAGAGAGATCCAGCTCGACATCCCTGATGACTCCGTCACGACGGACCTGGCGGGCCAGGAGGCGAAGCTCGTCATGGACGAGGTCGTCATGATGCACGAGGCCGTGGGCCACCGCCCAGGGGCTGGCGCTGACGACGGCATCGGCCGAGTCCAGGATGATCGTGCCCGAGTCCAGGACGGCCAGGACGGCTGACACCCCGTCCGGCAACGGGCGAGGTTCGGGGGTCAGCGGGATCCGGCGCTGCGAATGCTCGGAGAGTCGCACCAGAGCCACCGAGATGGCGCCGGTAGCCAGGCCGAGCACGCCGCCGAGAACTGCCGCTGCCGTGGAGTCCACAACCCTCAGACTACGCACGAAGACCTGTTTGCCGGCCGATGTGCGTGCGTTGGGCACCGGCCGCCCCTACTGTTCACCTCAATGCCGGTGGTAGTTCACGGCAGGATGCAAGGCTGCGCCAGGCACGCTGGGGCGCGCTCCGCATACGAGACGGCATACGAGACGGCATACGAGA
>JBDTOA010000247.1:0-3485 GCA_039933475.1 Dermatophilaceae bacterium | reverse complement strand
CTGATCTTCTACCACTTCCACACCGTGACCGAACTGCTCGAGGCGGCCTCGAACGTCGCTGTCGACGACAGCGTCCGGCAGTACCAGGACGCGTTCTCCTCCGCGCGTTCGCTGCCCGATCTGTTGGCTGTCGGCCGCCAACTGCACGAACGGGAGCGGGGCAACGGCAACGTCGCGTTGATGGCCCAGCTGATGGCCGGCGCTCAGCACGATCCAGTGCTGGCCCGGGCAACGCAATACGCAATGGCCGCCTGGACAAGCGAGATCGCAGCGGTGCTCGGCCGGGCACCCACTGGCAGCCCCGTCGTCGACCTCATCGACATCGAGGGCCTGGCTCACGTCATCAGCGCCGGATTCATCGGCATCGAGCTCTATGACGGCGTCAACACCGCTGGCGCATCCCGCGCGCTGTCCACGCTCGAAGACCTCGGCCACCTTCTAGAGGTCGTCAACGACCTTGGACCCGTCGCCACGCGGGCATTCCGCGCCAAGATCCGCACCGCCAAACGGCGCCCCGCAGGCTCCTAGGAGAAACGTACGCATCTGGCGCGAGCCGCGCGTTCGCGGACGTGGCGATGTGCGGTAAATCCGTCGCGACGTGATCTCACAGCCGTGGCACTGCCTGAGCAAGCAAGTCACTCACCACATCGTCACGCCCGTCAGTTCGGTGAGAGGTCCGCCGCGCGATCTAGAGTGCCCAGGTGAGCACCGACGACTCACGGGCGGGCGTGGCCAGGCTGCCGGGTTAGGCGTCGGCGTCCTGGGGCGCCTTGTCACGCTTGTCGCCGTCGACGGGTGCATCTTCGTGGGATTCGATGCGTTTGACGAGTTGTTTGAGAAGTTCGATCTCGTCGGCTAGGGCCCGGCGCCCGTCCTTGGTGATTCGTACCCACGTGCGGGGTCGGCGGCCCTCGTAGCCCTTCTCGATGCGGACGTAGCCCGCTGTTTCGAGGGTCTGGAGGTGCCGCGACAGGTTGCCGTCAGTGAGGCCGAGGCTCTCTTGGAGAAAGCCGAACTGTGCCCGAGCCCCCTCCGCTAGGACGGCCAGGATCCCGAGACGGGTGCGCTGGTGGACGACGTCGTCCAGGCCCTGAACGGGATGAGTCACGACTGACGCTTTCGTCTCCGCGTGGCGTCCAAGCCGAAGAGCACGCCGGCGAGGAGGAGGACGGACCCGACGATGATCACGTTGACCTCGGGGCCGGCGGAGCTGACTCCCAAGCGGTACACGACGTTCACCATGTCGTAGAGGTTGGCCAACAAGGTCAGTGCCAAGAAGGGAACGGCGAAAGCGAGCAGGGCCCAGCTGCGCTCGGCCCTAGCGAGGACGAAAAGGCCGAGGGCCACTACGAACAGTGGAGTGAGGCCACGGAGGGTCAGGTCTCCTGGAATGGGCAGGCTGAACATCGGGGTTGAGGTCGCCACCAACAGGGCGAATAGGCCAAGGCCGCTCAGGACGTAGGCCTTGCTGGAGGTAGCCACCCCTCGGCGGCGGGCCCGTAGCCAGTAGAAGCCTGCCGTGACCACGAAGGCCAGCGGCCCAGCCACCAGCCAGAAGACGGTCACCTCTCGTTGCGTGCTGAAGGTGAGCATCTGGCCACCGAAGTTCCCGAGCAACCAGCTGTGGTTTCCGCCCCCCGTGCCCGCGGTGGGAGACGAAGGGTCTTCAGACGTCAGGAATGCAGGAGTCGGGGCGATCGTGGGATTGAGGTAAAGCGGGGTGGAGGCGAGGATTACCAGGCCGAACAGGACTAGGGGAAACCACAGGCCTTGGCGTGCTATCCGGGTCCGGCTCTGAAGCACCTTCACATCGTCAATCCAGATTCTTGCCTGCGCCGGGTCGGGAGTTTCTCGGGGAGAGCTCATGTGACTAACTTTACATCGCAAAGTGATTTGTGTCGACAGGTTTGAACGAAAGCTGCCCCGGGACGCCCCGAGGGCCGGCTCAGACGAGGTGTTGTGAGCCGCCCGTTCCCAACTTCCGCCCATGGCGCGAGTCGCGCGTTCGCGGAGGGTCGAGTCCAACGGAAATGACGATGGCCGAGCGCCAGCCTGTACGGTGACTACGGCCTGGCCGTGATTCGCTCGATCTGGTTACCGGCCACCGTTGCGGTGGCGGGAAATCACACGCGTCATGGCACTAAATCCTGGAGAAAAGCAATGGAGATCCGTTCCACGACCGATCAGGACCTCCCGGTCTTTCTCGACGTAGTTCATGCCGCGTTCGGGCGGTTCACGGAGACCCCGACCGAGGGTGGCGGGCTCTGGTGGTCCGCGCTCGAGATGGACCGCGGCCTGCTTGCCGTCACGGCGGACGGGCGTCCCGTCGGAACCGCCGCCGCGTACTCGTTCGAGCTCACCTTGCCCGGCGGGGTCATCGCCCCAGCCGCCGGCGTGAGCGCTGTCGGCGTCCTGCCCTCCCATCGACGCCAGGGCGTGCTCAGCGCGATGACGCGCCACCAGCTCATCGAGCTGCGGGCCCGGGGGGAGTTTCTCGCCGTTCTGCTGGCCGCCGAGGCCACGATCTACCAGAGGTTTGGCTACGGAATGGCGACCTACACCCGGCGGCTGACGCTGACGCGCCACCTGGCCGCCTTCGCCCAACCCAGGGCGCGCGCAACGACCGACGCCCCGGAGACAAGCTCGCACGCCGGCTCGGTCGAGGTGCTGCGGCGCGCGGAGTGCGGCGAGGTCCTCGAAGTGGTCTACGACCGCTACCGCCGCGCCCAACCCGGCGCGCTGGGCCGTCCGCACCGCTGGTGGGCGTTGGGCGCGGGAGCGCCCCCGGTCACTCCGACGCCGCGCTACGTCGCCGTCCACCGGGACGGCGATGGCGTCCCGGATGGGTACGCCAGCTACTCGATCGACGGCGAGACCTTGACGGTCGACGAGACCATCACCACCGACGACACCGTCTTCACTGCCCTGGCCCGGTTCGTGCTCGGACACGACCTGGTCACCGAGTGCGTGTTCAAGCACTTCCCGCCCGATAACCCGCTGCGCTGGCAGCTCGCCGACTTCAGCGCCGGCGAACTGAGCCACGACGAGGACCGGCTCTGGTTGCGGCTGCTGGACGTTCCGCGTGCGCTGATCGCGCGCGGCTGGGTCATGGACGGCGAGCTCGTCCTGGACGTCGACGACCCGTTCCTCGGCGAGCACTACCGCTACCTGCTGACCGTGCGGGGCGGCAAAGCAGACTGCGTCCCCACCGACCGGGAGCCCGACCTGTCCCTCGACGTCAGCGACCTGGGCTCGGTCTACCTCGGCGGCACTGCCCCGAGCACCCTCGTGCGTGCGGGGCACATCCGTGCCCACCACCGGGGCGCAGCAGCCCTGGCCGACGCCCTCTTCCGCACCGAACATGCCCCCCACTGCCTGCACTGGTTCTGACCGCCCTCACCCCCTGCACATCGCGCGCCTGAAACATCCGCAAATCAGCGTAAGACGTTTAATGTCAAGCCTTTGGTCGGTGCCTCGTCCGTCGT
>JBDTOA010000246.1:0-3487 GCA_039933475.1 Dermatophilaceae bacterium | reverse complement strand
CGCCGAAAGCGGTTTGAACTGAGCAAGACTGGCCGCGCGAGGGAGATCAGACCTTGCGCAATACCGCGGTGACCTTGCCCAGGATCGTGGCGTGGTCACCGTCGATGGGTGAGAATGCCTCGTTGTGCGGCATCAGCCAGACGTGGGAACCCTTGCGTTTGAACGTCTTGACGGTCGCCTCGTTGTCGAGCATCGCCGCGACGATGTCCCCGTTCTCTGCGGTCGGCTGCTGGCGCACGACCACCCAGTCGCCGTCGCAGATAGCGGCATCGACCATCGAGTCGCCGACGACCTTGAGCAGGAAGAGCTCGCCCTCGCCGACGATCTGGCGGGGCAGCGCGAACACGTCGTCCACGACCTCCTCGGCGGTGATCGGGACGCCGGCCGCGATCTGGCCGAGCACCGGGACGTAGGCGGGGGTGGGCCGCAGGTCGCCGCTGCCGGTCTCGTCGATCGAGTCGTCGTGGGACTGGCGGTAGCCGTGCGCGCCCGGGGCCGTGTCGGGGGAGACGACCTCAATCGCCCGCGGACGGTTGGGATCCTTGCGCAGGTAGCCCTTGCGTTCGAGGGCGGAGAGCTGGTGGGAGACGCTGCTGGGACTTTGCAACCCGACAGCCGCACCGATCTCACGCAGGCTCGGGGGATAGCCGCGGCGGTCCACGGAGTTGCGGATCACCTCGAGCACCCGGCGCTGGCGCGTGGTCAGCCCGTCGCCGGCGTCGCGGTCGGGCAGCTCGGTGATCTCAGCCATGGTGTCGCCCCTCTGTTGGTGCCTGAGGACACCCCTTGTCAGAGGTGTCTGTTTGGCTCTTCGACATGCAGACAGCGTATGCCGTTCGGACACAAGTTTCAAACACCTGTTCGACGCGTGTCTCGACATTGTCGGACACACGTGCTACACATAGTACAGACGTTCGATCGGACAGACGTTCGGTCAACGCCGCGATCCGCACCACGATGGAGGAAGCCATGTCAGCTGCATTCGCTGAAGTTGCCTGGGAGCTCGCCCCTACACCTGGCCGTATGCCGTTGCGCACCATGGGCCCCCGGCTCCGGCTGGCCCTTCCCGGTGAGCGAGCTGTGGCGCCGATGCGTGTGGTCACGCGGATCAACCGGCGTGGACGGCTCCTCGTCACGTTGTCGGCCCTGGCCGCAGGTGCGGCTCTTGCCCTCACGTTCGCGACCTCAGTGATGGCTTCGGCGCCCCTCATCGACCATGCCACCACGGTCTCGGCTGGCCAGACTCTCTCCGAGGTGGCCGCGGCGCAGCTGCCCGGCCTGCCGGTCAGCGAGGGTGTTGCCAGGATCCAGCTCGCCAACGGTCTGAACACGTCCCAGGTGCGCGCTGGTCAGTCACTGCTCATCCCGGCACTGCCCTGACCCGACAGACGATGTGACGGTCGACGTGCCGCGGCGGCTCAGAGGGTAAGCCGTCGGCGTTGAGGCCGGGGAGTGCTCAGCCATGCGGCTGTTTAGAAGGCCGTGAGTGCTCAGCCGTGCGGCTGTTCAGGCCGGGCGGGGACCGTTGTGGTGGCCGGTGGGCGAAAGCCGGTTGTCGTCAAGGGCCATCAGGTCGAGCTTGATGCGGGCCCAGTCGCGATCATCGCGGTTCGCTGACCCGAGGAGGCCAGGAGCTCGCGGCGTTCGACGACGGTTCGAGCGCTCAAGGGTTGCGACGAGGAGAAGAACCACGAGGATGAAGATGAATGTGCTCATGGCAGTAACTATCCGCTCGGCAAGATCGTGCCACGAGTGGCATTATTGACAGGGTTCGGCAAGTTTCTGCCATACTTGTTGACATGCTGAAGACTGTCGCGGTGGTGCTGCTCGAGGACGTCGCTCTGTTCGAGTTTGGAGTGCTCGCAGAGGTGTTCGGCCTTGATCGAAGTGATGAAGGGGTGCCGAAGCTCGACTTCCGCGTGTGTGCGCTCGAGCCGGGGAAGGCGTTGTCGGCGGTCAACGGCACCAAGGTGATCGCGCCGTACGGCCTCGATGGGCTGGTGGGGGCTGACCTGGTGGCGATCCCGGCGACCCGCATCACGAGGGAATATCAGCCCGAGGTCCTGGAGGCACTGCGTCAGGCAGCGGCTCGGGGGGCGACGATGCTCTCTGTCTGCTCGGGGGCCTTCGTGCTCGGTGCGGCGGGGCTGTTGGACGGGCGCCCCTGCACGACGCACTGGCGGTACGCCAAGGAGCTGGCGCGGCGCTATCCGGACGCCAAGATCGACCCCGACGTGCTCTTTGTCGACGACGGAGACCTCATCACGAGCGCGGGCACGGCAGCGGGCATCGATGCCTGTCTGCACCTGGTGCGTCGCGAGCTTGGCAGCGCCGTGGCGTCACGGATCGCGCGCCGGATGGTGGTCCCGCCACAGCGTGACGGCGGGCAGCGGCAGTATGTCGAGCTGCCTGTGCCCGAGTGCTCGTCGGAGAGCCTGACACCGGTGTTGACCTGGATGCTAGAGAACATCACGGTCGATCACCCTGTCTCTTCACTGGCGCACCGGGCCGCTATGTCGGAGCGCACCTTTGCCCGGAAGTTTGTTGCAGAGACCGGAACCACCCCGCACAAGTGGCTGTCGATGCAACGGGTCCTGCATGCACGGAGCCTCCTGGAGGAGACAGACCTTGGCGTCGAGTCGGTTGCAACGAGAAGCGGATTCGGCACGGCGGCGCTCATGCGACACCACTTCCACCGCGTTGTGGGAGTCGCACCGCAGGACTATCGGAGGACGTTCTCGTCTACGTGACTACTTGATCGATGCCGCGCTGAACGTTGCCGGGCAGGGTCGATGTCTTGCGTTGGCTACTGGATGACGAGGCGGGCGTGAGCGGTCTTGACGGTGAGTGGCTGGACCGGACCGGCAACTGTGACGGTGTCCGGGATGGGGACCCAGACACCGCCGGCGACGCTGAACTCGCCGCCGAAGGTGATGTCGATGTGGGTGTTGTAGACGCCGGGGTTGGCGTAGCTGTGGGTGATGTCGCCACTTGGGTACGGGCCACCAGCCGAGGTTGTCGGGCCTGAGGTCGAGCCCTCACCAAAGACGTAGGTGTAGTGATCAAGGGTTGGGCGGATCTGGACCTGCTGGCCGAGCATGGTGAGGCTGTCGGCCTCGCCTGGCTCGTATCCTTCGGCAGGCCAGACGACAGAGAAGTACGTCGGCAGGGTGACCAGCGTGACGTTTCCTTCGGGCTGGATGTGCACTGTGGGCTTGGACCACGGGGTGTTGTGGAACGCGGCCAGGATCTGTCCCATCCCCAGGACCGGCCTGCCTGGAACAAGGCCGACAAGGCAGGTCGTCCCGAGGATCTGCCACCCAGCGACTGGCACGCCGTTTGCGCTGACCTCGCGGCGGTAGAGCCGGATCAGCGGGCCAAGACCTTGCGCCGGCGTGTTTCCAGCGCAGGTCTGGGTTGCGCTCAGACATAGAGAGTTGAGGCCGCCGAGAGTGTTCGATGGGCAGGCGTAGACGCTCGCGTACTC
>JBDTOA010000245.1:0-3511 GCA_039933475.1 Dermatophilaceae bacterium | reverse complement strand
ACCGTCACCTTGCCTCCGGCCGAGAGCCCGTCAAAGTAGCCACGTAGCTCGTGCTCGTCCTCACCGCTGAGCGAGACCGAGATGTTGTCCCCCAGCGTGTAGCTCATGCTCTTGGGGGTGTCGGCGCCCATCAGGGTCAGCCCGTTCTCGGTGACGAGCATCGCGTGCATGATGTTGTCCTTCTCGTCAGGGTCCTCGCTCGCATGGTTCTCGCCGAAGGTGCTCAAGGTGAGGTCCCCGCCGAATACCGAGTGGTAGAACTCCATCGCCTCCCTGGCGTTGTCGCGAAAGCCGAGGTAGGGGTTCAGGGTCGTGCCCATAGCAAGTCTCCTTCAGGTTGTCTGGTCGGGTAATCCTGTCGGGCAGCGCGGCCCTTCCTTCTACTCCCCGCGTTCGTACTTGAACGAAAGACGAAGCTTGGTGCGATAGGTGATCGCGCCGTCCTCTGAGATGTGGATGTCCTGGGCCACAACCTCGGCAACCCGCAGATCATGCAGCGTCCCGCTCGCCACCTTGATGGCGCCGGACGCGGCATCCTCCCAGGACTGCGTGCTGGTTCCAATGACGTCCGTCACCCTGTAAACGCTCATGCGACCCTCCTGGTTGCTGCGACCAACGACTCCTTCAGACATTCCTACCGGCTGGTGCTGACCCCGGCAAGGGTTACCTGACGTAGTCCGGCGAGGCCCTCCGGACGCGCCTGGGAAGCCTTAGCCTGAACACATGGCGACGGCCTCCCGCCCGTACATGCCCGGCTATGGGGTGCGCCCGGCCGGCGAAGGCAGCGGCCTGCTGCCCTGGTCCTGGGCGCAGGACAAGCTGCGGGTCAGCCACGACTACTGGCTGGGATCGGTCTGGCCCGACGGCCACCCCCAGCTCATGCCCGTCTGGGGAGTCTGGGCCGAGGAAGCATTCTGGTTCAGCACCGCGGGCGCCTCTCGCAAGGCGAACAACCTGGCGGCGAACCCGCGCTGCACCGTGGCGATCGACGATGCGCTCGACCCCGTCGTGCTCGAGGGCTTTGCCGAGGTCCGATCTGGTGAGCAGGACCGGCTGCGGTTCCTCGAGCTGCTCAACGCCAAGTACAACGTGAGCTACGGGCTCGAGTTCCTCGATGGCACAACGGCTTTGTGCCTCAAGGTCCGGCCAACCGCGGCCTTCGGCCTTCTGCAGGCTGACTTCACCGGTTCGCCCACCCGCTGGACGTTCAGCCAGTCAGCCGACCTTCAGCACCCCTGAGAATGACCCGCCGGGACACTCCTGTGAAGGACATCCGTTCACGGTGATGCTGCCTCCGGACTTGGCCGACTCGAAGCTCATCCACACGATGACGCTGGACCTTGCGACGACATACGTTGGCCCGCTGGCGCCCCATACGGGCACAGGCCTTCCGTCAGGACTGCGATACGTCCACGTCTGGGGGCTGGTCGTGATCGCTTCGGCCCCTGACTCAACTTTCAAGCTCAGGACGAGATGGCCGCCCGCCATGGTCTCGTAAGCCGTCAGAAGCGTGAACCTCACGCCCCCCAACGTGATCGGCTGTCCGCTGACGACCGTGAAATGCGGCCCGACCGGCTGCTTGTTGATGGTGAAGTCGACCAGCTTGCCGTCCTGGTTGACAGTGAATCTGTACGTGCTGCAGCTGAACTCGTTGTCCGGGATGGTGCAGAACTTGAAGGCGTCGTCGCCAACTGGCATGGGGGTCAGCTTCGGATCTGGCGTGCCGGCCAGGAGCGCAGGGTCCGTCGTGTTGGCCATGTGCTGGAGATAGCGGTAGGCGACGGAGTTCGGCGCGGTGAGGTGCAACCCCTCCCGCACCGCGGCCGGAGATCTACCTGCCAGAGCCTGCCCATAGGACTTCACGGCCCGACGCAACGCCAGGACTGAGGCACTCTCCGTCGTGGCGGGTAGGGCAGCCGTCGACTGCGTTTCGGTGGTAGCCGGGGTGCCTGCCGTGGCCGGTTTCGGGGCACCCGTGCAACCTGCGAGCAGCAAGAGTGCGCACGCACCCACGAGCGCTGACCTCGCTGCGCTCATGGTTAGCCCCCTGGCTGACGCGTGTCCGATATGTCGCCCTGAACGTAGCAGGCGGCTGCCGTGGTGCCTTCGGAAGAGAGCTGGCCCGATCCCCGATCGGGGGTTTTGGCCAAGCACGATGCAGGGCACCCAGCAGAAACAGCGCCTATTCGAGCCGCTTCAGGGCTGCTCTCAAAGCACTGTTGGGGTTGGCGTCGGGCAGCACGTTCTCGATGTCGGACAGGGCGTCGAGGGGGGTGCGGCCGGTGAGCCGCGCGCCATACAGCGCAGCAACCGCGGGGGTCCTGGACTGCGCCTGGACACAGTGCAGCAGAACGGTCTTGCCCTCAGCTCGAAGCGCGGTGATGGCTGCGACGGCGTCGGTCAGGACGAAGTCGAGGTTCGGGTTCTTGTCGCGGTCGGGCTCGTCGACCAGCCAGAACTCGATGTGGTCGCCAGGAGCCACACCCGGCGCGGGCACCTGAACCGTTCCCAGCCGGCAGAGGGAGACCACAGCGTCGATCCCGTCGGGCAGGTTCTCCAGGGCGTCGGCGCCGCCGAGCCAGACCCCCTCGTCGTGCGGGTGGCGGGCCAGGACGGCGGTGTCCTTGTATGACGAGTAGTCCACCTTCGCGGCGCTCGGCCAGCCAGCCGAGTCGGCGAGACCGCTGTGCGCGGTCATCACCCCGAGGGCAACCAGGTCGCGGTCGCGCAGGCCGGGCCAGCCGTGGATCTGGCGACGCCATGCAGCCGGAACCGCGGAGGCGCCATACGCGGCGCCAACCAGGGCACCGGCGATGGCCCCCACGGTGTCGGTGTCGTAGCCGCCGCGGACCGCAGCCTCCAGGGCACGGTGGAAGTGCGCGGGCCTCGCGGTCGATGACGAAGGGTCCAGATCTGCCGGGGTGGCCGTCGTCGTGATGGCCGACCAGGCGCCCTGCAAGGCCTGGACGACCCACCCGTTGTGCGGGAAGTCGGCTGGCCCGGCGTCTTCGGCACGATCCAGGCGAGCGGACCACTCGCGGGCGCGCGCCTCGGGCAGGCGTCGCAGCCCGCGGCGAAGGTCGAGGGTCCCTTCCAGGACTGCGTGGCGAATTGCCAGGCACCACAACGCGCAGGCCTCGCCCGCAACGGGATCGTGGTGGGTCAGGGCGCTGATCTCGTAGGCCGCGTGAACCAGGGCACGCGGGTCGTCCAGATAGGCCAGGGCGATCGGGGCCGTGCGCATCAGCGAGCCGTTGCCGGCCGAGCGGCCGGTGCGGGCATGGTGCTGGGCCGCCGCCAGCTCCAGGTCGGCTCCGGTCGGAGTGCTCTCGCCGCGTGAGGCGGCCGCGCGCAGGCCACCGGACAGCACGGCACTGGTCTGGGCGCCGACATCCTTTGCGTTGGCAGCCCACCCCGCCCACCGGGCCGCGATCTGGTCGTGTGTCTTCTGCGTCCGCAGGTCCGCGCCGGTCGCGCTGAGCTCGGCGATGGCAACGGCCATCGAGGTGTC
>JBDTOA010000244.1:0-3520 GCA_039933475.1 Dermatophilaceae bacterium | reverse complement strand
CCCGATCGAGTTCAAGACCGATGAGGGCATCCGCGCGGACACCACGACCGAGTCCTTGTCCAAGCTGCGTCCCGCGTTCAGGAAGGACGGCACCATCACCGCCGCTTCGGCGTCGCAGATCTCCGACGGGGCTGCCGCAGTCGTCGTGATGAGCAAGACCAAGGCGCAGGAGCTCGGCCTGACCTGGCTCGCCGAGATCGGTGCACACGGCGTCGTCGCTGGTCCTGACTCCACGTTGCAGAGCCAGCCGGCGCAGGCGATCGCCAAGGCCTGCGCAAGGGAGGGCATCACCCCCGCCGACCTCGACCTGGTCGAGATCAACGAGGCCTTCGCGGCTGTGGGGCTGGCCTCGACCAAGGCCCTCGGGATCGACGCCTCCAGGGTCAACGTCAACGGGGGCGCGATCGCGCTCGGACACCCCATCGGCATGTCGGGGGCACGGATCACGCTGCACCTCGCGCTGGAGCTCCAGCGACGTGGCGGCGGCGTGGGTGCGGCCGCGCTGTGCGGTGGCGGCGGGCAGGGCGATGCCCTGATCGTCCGCGTTCCCAAGGCGTGACACTCGCGGCAGTTCTGACAGCGCTGAGCGCCGCCACAGCGACCGCAGCGCTGATCGGCGATTGATGGCGAGTCGATCCGTGGATGTCCCTGCCCTGGTCGAGTCGGCCAGGGCAGGCGCTCCGCGTGCGGTGGCCCGGTTGATCTCCCTGGTGGAGGACGGGCACCCGGCACTGCGCGAGGTGATGGCGGCTCTGGCGCCACATACCGGGCGGGCGCACATCATCGGCATCACCGGCAGCCCGGGTGTCGGCAAGTCGACCCTGACGAACGCACTGGTCGGCGCCTTGAGGGGCCAGGGCAAGAGGGTCGGAATCCTCGCTGTTGACCCGTCATCGCCGTTCTCCGGAGGCGCCCTTCTGGGCGACCGGATCCGGATGCAGGACCACGCCCTTGATCCGGAGGTCTACATCCGCTCGATGGCCAGCCGTGGTCACCTCGGTGGTCTGTCGTGGACGACTCCCCAGGCGCTGCGGGTTCTGGACGCTGCCGGCTGTGACGCCGTGGTGGTCGAGACCGTGGGAGTGGGCCAGAGCGAGGTCGAGGTGGCTGGCCTGGCCGACACCACTCTTGTGCTCCTGGCGCCGGGGATGGGCGACGGGATCCAGGCCGCCAAGGCCGGGATCCTGGAGATCGGTGACCTCTTCGTCGTGAACAAGGCAGACCGCGAGGGCGCGGACGCGACCGTGCGCGACATCCGCCACATGATCAGTCTGGGGGACCGCACGGAGCCCGGCCTCTGGCGTGCGCCCGTGCTCAAGACCGTCGCCGCAAGGGGGGAAGGCATCGACGAGGTCATGACTGCGATCGACGACCACTTCAGCTGGATGGAGACGTCCGGGGCGCTCCGTGACCAGCGCGTGCGTCGCGCCGGCGACGAGATCCAGGCGATCGCCATACAAGCACTTCGCGCTCGCATCGGGGACCTCAACAAGGGCCAGGGCGTTGACGAGCTCGCCGCCCAGGTGGTCGACGGCACCTCCGACCCCTACCAGGCGGCTGACCTTCTGGTTGCTGCCCTGACCTGAGCTGTTCGCTCAGCCCGGTCAGTCCACAGCCGGCGTTCTTGCTGAGTCGCTGGCGGACTGCTCGACCTCGAGCAAGGAGTCGTTGCGGCGTTCGGCCTCAAAGGCCGCGTGACCGCCGCGGAACCCGAACAGCCGCTTGGTCCAAAGGATGTAGGCGATGGCGAACAGGTTGATCAACAGCGCGGCGATGCGCAGCCAGGTGACCTTGGCGTTGATCTCGTGGATCTCCAGGGGGACGAAGAGCGACGTGGCCACGACCGCGACATACTCGCCCCACCTCTTCCTCAGCCACAGGCCGACGGCCTCGACGAGCTCGAGTGCGCCGTAGGCCAGGACGCCGACCGCGACCAGCAGGAGCGTCGAGTGCTTGGCGCTGAACGCTTCCTGGATCAGGTGGACCGGGCCGGTCTCCTCGAGGTCGACGCCGAGCTTGTCCGCCAGGGGTATGAGCGCCGGCAGGTAGGAGTTGAAGACCTGCTTCAGCGCCCCACGGGACCCGTCGAACCGCCATACTCCGTAGGCCAGAGCGACCAGGAGGATGCCCCGGATGCCTCGCTCCACCGCGAGGAACCGCAAGATGAAGGTGTCCCGTAGAGCTTTGCCACGCAACACGATCGGCGCGCCATCGGCGGGCCCAGAGCCATGTGGGGCGCCCAGGACGTACGCGCCGCAGCGCAGGCAGCGCCATGCGTGGCCCGACGGGGTGGTCGTCTGCAGCCTCGAGGCAAGGGCCGGCTCGGTTGGTGCGTAGGTTGCGTGGCCGTGCAACCCGCACGAACGCGAGTTCCAGTCGAAGTTCCGCAGGGGACGCCAGGTCACTCGCCTGACCCTACTGGGACCGGCTTAGGCTTGGGCGCATGCTGATCGCCTTCTCCGTCGCCCCATCCGGCCTTGACCCCACAGGTTCGGTCAGTGAGGCCGTAGCGGCCGCGGTCAGGGTCGTGCGGGACTCGGGTCTTCCCAACCACACGGACTCGATGTTCACGTCGGTCGAGGGCACCTGGGACGAGTGCATGGATGTCGTCCGGCGGGCCTGCGAGGCCGTTGGAGCCTTTGGCCCGCGAGTGAGCCTGGTCCTGAAGGCCGACATACGCCCTGGTTTCGAGGGCGAGCTCACGGCCAAGGTCCAGCGCCTGGAGAGAGCCCTTGACCGCCAAAAGCCTTCCTGAGTCCGTTCCCGGGTGCTCGGAGCGCTGGAGGCTCCGGTTCGAGATGGACGAGCCCGACGGCGTCGTGGTCGTGTCAACCGGGATGGACGCGGAGATCGTGGGTATGGCGTCGGCGGGCCCGACCCGCGACGTGGATGCGCCGACCCGGTGGGAGCTCTACGCGATCAACGTGCTGGCCTCCCACTACGGCACGGGTCTGGCGAGCCAGCTGCTCGACGCAGTGCTGGGGCAGCGACCCACGACACTTTGGGTGCATCGTGAGAACGCTCGTGCACGCGCCTTCTACGTTCATCAGGGCTTCAGCCTCGAGGGCGGGACCAAGCTCCACGAGATGACTGGAGCACCCGAGATCCGGATGATCACCGGTGACCGCACGGAAAGCCTGCTTTCGCCCAAGACCCGGCCAAGCGGGTAACTTGTCTTCATGACGACCGAGGACGTGCAGGCAGCTGACGCTCCAATGTCCGGCGAGGACGTTCCCCTGTCCGGCCGGTCCCGTTGGCAGGCGAGGTATGACGCCGCGCTGGCCAAGGGCTTGGTGCGCAAGGCCGACTTCACGACCCTGTCCGGGGTGCAGGTCGATCCTGTCTATGGTCCGTCCGGCTCCGACGAGGAGGTCGAGGCGGCCATCCCCGGCTTTGAGCGGATCGGCTGGCCAGGGGAGTTCCCGTTCACCCGCGGCCTTCACGCGACCGGATATCGCGGCCGCCCCTGGACCATCCGGCAGTTCGCCGGCTTCGGCAACGCCGAGCAGACCAACGAGCG
>JBDTOA010000243.1:0-3526 GCA_039933475.1 Dermatophilaceae bacterium | reverse complement strand
CGCACCCACGAATCACGGTGATCGAACGACCGGATCGCGGCGTACGAGCATGAGCGGCACCTCGGCGTGGGGAAACCCGATTGATGGCAGGCACGCCGCATCCATACGATGACCCCATGCCCGCCAAGCCAGCCGACGAGCCGACCGACCAAATCATCCACCAACACCCGCTGGCATACCTGCTGGGACTTGAGGGCGTCGCCCTGATGCGAGCCTTCGCCGGCGAGCATGACCGTGCCTTCACCGAGGCTCGGTTCGCGGACGTGCGCCGGCTCCTGGAACGCGCCGACGATCTCGGGCCAGGGGTCGACGTGCGTCCGCTGCCCGTCGCCGCCGGCTACGACGGCTGGGCCATGACATACGACGGCGAGGACAACGGCTGCTTTCCGATGCGCGACGACGTGCTCACCCCAATGCTCGACCGCCTGACGCCGGGTCGGGCACTTGATGCCGCGTGCGGCACCGGCGCGGTGGCGCAGCAGTTGTTCGCCCGGGGCCACGACGTCATCGGCGTCGACGTCTCCGAGGGCATGCTCGCGCGTGCCCGGCAGGCCGTACCTGACGCCCTATTCATGGCCGGTGACATTACTGACCTGCCGCTACCCGACGACGACGTCGACCACGTGGTGTGTAGCTTGGCGTTAGCCCATCTGGCCGACCTCCAGCCGTTCTTCGCCGAGGCGGCACGGGTGATGCGCCCCGGCGGCCACCTGCTCCTGCTCGACACTCGCGGCCATTTTACCGGTTCCACCCGCTACCCACTGGTCAAGGAAGCGCCCGATGGCCGCGTCGGGCACATCGCCGGCTACAGCCACGGTCTCGGCGACTACCTGCGCCCCGCGCTCCAGCACGGGTACATCGTCCGCGCCTGCGAGGAAACGTACCGCGGGGCCGACACGGTCGAGCCTGATGAGATACCCGAACCATTAACCCCCGGCCCGCCTAACATCTGGGAACTGCATCCGTGGGTGCGGGACGCCGCCAACGCCGCCAAGGCCGGCCAGCCGGCCGTCGTCGCGTGGGACCTCGAACTGCGGCCCGACGTCTGAAAACGCTGCGGCGTAAACACCGATACCGCGCGAATGCAGCGCCGCTCGCTCAACGGCGGCTCCGGTGAACGCTTCGGGGGCAGGTGGGATGCGACACGGTGAATCGCGGCGATGTGACTCACTTTCGGCAGGCGGGAGCATCGCCTATGACCTCGGCGGATGTAGCTGGGCTTCCCTGCGTGAGTTGCCGTTTAATGGGCCGCATGAACCCTCGCCAATCGGGCTTGGTCATCGAGATCCCCGAAGCGGAGCCTGCCGTGGCCGAGCCACGATCCCGTCTCGACAGGGTTGCCGCTCTTGGAGTGCCGGCGCACGTGACCGCCCTCTTCCCATTTGTCACCCGGGATGGCGTCAGCGAGGCGGTCTTGCGTCAGGTGAGCGAGGTTGCCGCCGCCAATGTCCCGTTCGACTATCGCTTCGTGAGAACGGGATGGTTCGGGCAGCAAGTCGTCTACCTCGCTCCGGATCGGCCCGCGCCCTTCCGCAAAGTCACCAAGTCATTGTGGGCCGCCTTTCCCGAATGCCCTCCATACGGAGGCCAGTTCGAGGAGCTCGTCCCACATCTGACCATCGGCGAGGGGGCTGCCCTCACGGATCTTCTTGACGCCGAGGAAGCCGTCCGATCTCATGGCGCTGTGGAGGGACGTGCACTTCGCCTGACGTTGGTGGTCGAAGGCGACGACGGCCTTTGGTCTCGACTTGGGTTCTGGATGCTCGGAAAGAACGATGGGTTCCAGCGGTTCTGACGTCCGAGGCCCTACGTGCCGCTCCACGCCTGGTCGATACGCGGCGGAAAGACGCAGCCCGTGGACGCCCATATGGCGGCACGACAAGCGATGGGTAGACGACCCCTAGGTCGCCGAGGAGCCAGTGTGGTGCGCGCGATATGGCTGGTACAGCCGCGCGAAGAATGCCTCGAGTTCCGCTGTCATTTCATCGTCTAAGGATGGAAACGAAAAGGTCGCCTTACCGGTGCGTCGGCTCTTGAACCTGTCGGACGAGGCCTCGAGAGCATTCGGCCAGTTATCCACGGCGATCGCGTAGAGACTGACCTTGTGTGCGCTCCGCTTGACTGCTGCGAAGTAGTCGTGGGCGCCAGAACCGGGCCACCGCAATGAGGGCATGCCGTAGATGGACGACTCCTCGAGCTCATCACGATAGCGGTCGAGCAATGCCCAGATCCGGGCTTCCACGGCGTCGAGATCAGCCACGCTGCAAGTGTAGCGATCCCGCTTCGGCCGGCGAGCGCTACGCAGGGGGCGAGTGAGGTAGCGCCGCTCCTTTGCGCCCTGACGCGGCGAAGTGACGCAGGTCCGTGCGAGCTGATCGCTGATCTGCGGATGTGGTGGCTGACGTGAGCGAGGAGTGGGCCGCGGGCCATCCCCTGCACGTCAGCGTCTTGACGCACGCCGTCCAGAACCGACACATGCACTGGAGCGTCGAACGCGCTGGTTCCACGAAGTCTTCGGGGGACAGTGACGGGTCACGGCTCCTCTTGGTGAGCCGGGCTCACGTTGACCTTGGTTACGGGGTCTGGCGCGTGGTCTCGAACTTCAGCAGCTTCACATCGGGCCGAAGGCTGGCCTCGCGGATCTTGCCGGCGAGGAGGTCGAAGTTGAACCGCGGCCTGACCGCGTTGGCGAACACTCCGACGTAGGCGGCGGGCAGCGGCTGGTCCGGGTACTGCGCTTGCGCAGCGTCGAGGATGGCTGAGAGCTTACGGAAGTCGCGCACCACCTCGCCGTAATCGAGCCCTTCCATCTGGGTAGCGGAGACCTTGAGCTCGGTGATCACGGAGAAGTCAGCCAGACGTGCCAGCCCAGACCTCGGGTTCGGGGTGCCGTCGGGAAGGTTCTTCTGTGCCAGGGCGGCGCGGCGAGGAAGGTTGACCACGGGCTCGCGCAGGATGAGCAGGTCGACCATGAGATTGTGGCCGGTGAAGTGCTCAGCGGCGCCCGGGCCCAGGTGCCGAGCGCCGAAGTCCACCTCGCGTACCACCCGCAGCAGGTCGAGGCGTTCGATGACGAAGTGAGCGAGCCACGCCTGGTAGGTCGCCTCTGGCGCGACGGTCGTCGCACATGCCCGGGCGAAGGCGTCCCAGGCCGCCTCGAACACCGCCGCGTGTGCGGATCGGACGGGGTCCTCACCGCCAATTGTCTCGCTCATGCTGGGGCGGGGGCCGGGGGTTCGTGATGAGGCAGCGCAAGCAGCGGCATACTCGCGCACGCTACCAGCGGGCGATGGCCCGTTCCAGAACTCGGCTTGGATCGTGGCAGATGGGTTCTGGCCCATACGATCATTGAGTGCTGCGTTATTGCGAGGAGCCTTCGGGCGTTCGACCGAAGGCACGTTCTCCTTGATCCACGAAGCCTCCCGTGCACCTGTGGCCCCCGGCACCCGGCTGAACGCCTCGTTGACGTGCGATCTGACGAAGACGATCGCCGATAGAGGGGACTTGATCGAACGCGCGGAATGCG
>JBDTOA010000242.1:0-3555 GCA_039933475.1 Dermatophilaceae bacterium | reverse complement strand
ACGTGGTCCCCGTGCAGGACGAGCTCGCGGACGGTGCGGCCGAACTCGGTGCCGCCAGGCTCCCGGGTCACCACCACGGTGTGCCCCAAGCCCTGCAGCCAGTCACGCAGCAGCCCGGCCTGGGTCGACTTGCCCGCCCCGTCGCCGCCCTCGAGGGCGATGAACAGACCGCGCGAGTGCTGCGCAGGCTCCGGCTGGGTCACGCGGCCGAGCCTATGACAGAGCGCCCACAGACCGCGCACCGAGAGGTATGCCGTGCCCCGCACCTAGGGGCGGGGCACGGCATACCGCTTTGCTAGGACTGACTCCCCGCGGCGCGGCCTGCTCGATCAGCGTTCGCGTGGATCGCGTCGTGGACGTACTGCGCCAACCCAGGCCTCAGGTCCTCGTAGGTCTTGGTGAACCGGGGATCGGCCAGATACATGTCACCCAGACCCCTGTGGAACTGGTGCGGGAGGTCGTAGAACCGGCGGTGGATGTGCAGCCGGTGCTGCTCGGCGGCGTCCATGGCTCGCTCGCTGGTCGCCGGCTCGCCATCGGCCATGGCCGATACGAAGGCCGCGTTGGTGGCATCCATCTCCGCCTTGACCTCGACCCAGTCGGCCTTGGTGTACTTCGACGTCCGGCCCTGCGACTGTTTCCAGGCCTCGGTCTCACCCCACCGGCCCTGCGCCTCTTCGGCATAGTCGTCCGTGAAGGCCTCGCCGAACAGCTCCTTCTGCTCTTCCTTGGTCAGCTTGGTGCCAGACATCTCTTTCTCCAGTGCTCGGTCGATGGCCGTCACGAGCTCGCTCATCTCGTCCAGCCGGGACATGACCGCCTCGCGTTGACGGCGAAGGTGCTCGCCCACGTCAGCGGACCCGTCGTCCAGCAGGAGAGCGATCTCCTCCAGGGCGAACCCGAGCCGGCGGTAGACAACTACGTGCTGCAGGCGCGCAATGTCCTGCTCGGAGTACAGCCGGTAGCCGGCCGCCGTGCGCTCGCCCGGGACGAGAAGGCCGATCTGGTCGTAGTGGTGCAACGTGCGCACCGTCACGCCGTACAGCTCGCCCACCTGACCAACTGTCAGCGGCGTGAGGGCCTGTTCGTCAGCCTTCGTCATCGAGGTCATGTCCCTACCGTGCGGCCTCACGTCGGGTGAGGGTCAAGTCCATTACCCAGCTAGTCGGAGAATCCATGCAGTGAAACCGAGATGAGCGCGAGATCATCCATGGCGCCTGACGCCACATTCAACACGAACCGCTCAGCAGCATCCACGTCAAAGTCATCCGACAGTCGACCAATCTCGTTGACTTCAATGAAGGTCCATGCAGAGTTCCACCCAGCACGCTTGTTTCCATCCACGAACGGGTGGTTACGGGTGAGTGAGTGCAGCAGAGCCGCGGCCTTCACCCAAGGGTCCGGGTACGCCTCCTCCCCAAAGGCCGACGCCTGTGGACGCACAACCACCGAGGACAACAGTCCGAAGTCCCTGACCTGGACCTCCTGACCGGTGGCGGCCAGAACGGTCATCACGTCCCGCTCAGTCAGGTAGTACAACGACATCACCGTGAAAGGCGCTTCACTGTGCGAGGCGCTCGTTGAGCTCCTTGGATCGGGCGGCGACCCCGGTCGCGATGTCGGCAATGCGATCGCTCGAAGCAACAGCCACAACGACATTGTGCGCGTAGGCCTTCAGGGAAAGGCCGTCGCGTGCGGCCGCCCCACGAACACGCTCGAGCTCGTCCTCGGTGAAGGAGATGCTTAGTCCAGGCATCTATCCAAGGTACCAGATCAGGTACCCCCGCCTCCGGTCGTGAGAGAGCACAGAACGTTCCCTGACGACTGCAGGGAGGACATTCTCTGCGCTTTCACCAGCACGCACGGGCCGGTCACGCCTGTCCGGGTGGGTCAGGCCTTCTTGGCGGTGGTCTTCTTGGCTGTCTTCTTCGCCGTCTTCTTGGTGGCCGTCTTCTTGGCCGTCTTCTTCACTGTTTTCTTGGCCGTCTTCTTGGCCGCGCGCTTGCGGGTCACCGGACCGCGCGCCCGCTTCTCGGCCAGGAGCTCCGAGCCGCGCGCAGGCGTGATGGTCTCGGGCTCGTCGTCCTTGCGGAGCGTTGCGTTGGTCTCTCCATCAGTGACATACGCGCCGAAACGCCCGTCCTTGACCACCATCGGCCGGCCCGACACCGGGTCGTCGCCCAGCTCCTTGAGCGGGGCCGCCGAAGCCCGCCCGTGCTGCTTGGGCAGTGCGTAGATCGCCAGGGCCTCGTCAAGGGTGATCGTGAACAGCTGCGACTCGGCCTGCAGGGAGCGCGAGTCCGTGCCCTTCTTCAGGTACGGGCCATAGCGACCGTTCTGCGCCGTGATCTCCTCGCCTTCCGCCGGGTCCTTGCCCAGGGAACGGGGCAGGGTGAGCAGCTGCAGGGCAGTCCCGATGTCCAGGGAGGCGAGGTCCATGTCCTTGAAGAGACTGGCCGTGCGCGGCTTGACCTTGGACTTCCCCTTGAGCGCCGCGATCTCCTCGGGCAGCACCTCGGCGACGTACGGACCGTAGCGGCCCGCCTTGGCCACGATGTCGCGCCCCGTCTCGGGGTCCTGGCCGAGGACGCGGCCATCATCAGCCGCCGCCTCGAGCAGCTCGCGAGCCATCGCCGGCGTCATCTCGTCGGGTGCGATGTCGTCCTTGATCGTGGCCCGCCGCACCTGGCCGGTGGCACCTTCAGAGACCTCGCCCGTCGCCGAGTCGACCCCGTCCGGGGTGGTCTCCTCGACATAGGGGCCGTAGCGCCCGACCCGGACGACGATTCCCTCGCCGATCGGGATGGTGGAGATCTCGCGCGCGTCGATCTCACCCAGGTCGTTCACGAGCTGCTGCAGGCCTTCGCCCGAGGTCGACTCGGCGCCGAAGTAGAAGCGCTTGAGCCAGTCGATGCGTTGCTCCTCACCGTTGGCGATGCGGTCGAGGTCCTCTTCCATCGACGCGGTGAAGTCGTAGTCCACGAGCTTGCTGAAGTGCTCCTCGAGCAACCGGGTCACGGCGAAGGCCAGCCACGTCGGGATCAGGGCAGTGCCACGCTTGTTGACATAGCCGCGGTCCTGGATCGTGCCAACCGTGGACGCGTAGGTCGACGGTCGGCCAATCCCCTTCTCCTCCATGGCTTTCACCAAGGTTGCCTCTGTATAACGGGCCGGAGGCGACGTCTCATGTCCGCCCGCCTGGGCGCGGAGCACGTCGAGCGCAACCCCGACCGAGAGCTTCGGCAGGCGACGCTCCTCATCCGCCGCCTGGGCGCGCGCCGTGGCGTCGTCGTCGCGACCTTCCTCATACGCCGCGAGGAAGCCGCGGAACGTGATGACCGTGCCGCTGGCGGAGAACTCCACCGCGCGCCCGTCGGCCAGGGTGGCTCCCAGCTTGACAGTGGCGGTCGAGCCGCGGGCGTCGGCCATCTGCGAGGCGACGGTGCGCTTCCAGACCAGTTCGTAGAGCGCGAACTCCTCGCCGCGCAGCTCGCCGGCAACCTGGGCCGGCGTACGGATTCGGTCTCCGGCCGGACGGATCGCCTCGTGGGCCTC
>JBDTOA010000241.1:0-3563 GCA_039933475.1 Dermatophilaceae bacterium | reverse complement strand
AGCATGCCGAGCATGCCGTCGGTGCCGTTGATGAGGGCCAGGCCCTCCTTCTCGCGCAGCACGATGGGGGTGATGCCGGCCTTGGCCAGCGCGTCGGCGGCCGAGCACAGCTGGCCTGACTCATCACGAACCGGCCCTTCGCCCATGACGGCGAGCGCGCAGTGCGCCAGCGGCGCAAGGTCGCCGGAGCATCCGAGGCTGCCGTACTCGTGGACCACGGGAGTGATCCGCGCGTTCAGCATTGCCGCGTATGCCGTAGCCGTCTCCTCGCGCACACCGGTGCGCCCGGTGGCCAGGGTGGACAGGCGCAGCAGCATCAGCGCGCGAATGACCTCTCGCTCCACCTCGGCGCCTGAGCCGGCAGCGTGGGAGCGGACCAGGCTGCGTTGCAGCTGGGCGCGCATGTCAGGTGCGATGTGCTTGGTGGCCAGCGCGCCGAAGCCGGTGGAGACCCCGTAGTGCGGCTCGACGTCGTCAGCCAGGCCTTCGATGATCTTGCGGCTCTTTCGGATCTCGGCCAGAGCGTCGGCTGTGATCTCTACCCGAGCGTCATCTCGTGAGACCGCCACGATGTCGTCGAACGACAGCGGACCTACGCCAACATGGACGGGGCTGCCTGCGAGCGCGGCCGCAGCCGAGCCAAGAGGATTGATGAGGTCGGGGCCAGTTGTCATGACTACATTGGAGCGCACCGACGAGCGCTCAGCCATGCCTTGCCCCCGGTTAGTGTCTCGGATCTGAGACGCTTCTACCAGCGAGATCCCGGGCGTACGACCTTATTGAGCCAAGGCGAGGGGAACCGGACGGAACCCCGAGCACATGATCCGCAGCCAGCCGATCTTGCCATCACGCTCGGAAAGATAAGCCTGCTGCTCGATCAGGTACTGACCGTCCGGACGGGACACCCTCAGGCGATAACCGACGCGTTCGCGATCGGCGAAGCCGTCGCAGTCGAGGAGCTCGATCCCCTCGATCAGGTCGTCGCCGAACCACTCTTCGAGCACGCCGACGATCTCGTCGGGACCACCCGCATCCCAGAAGTCCCCGGGCGTCATCGCCAAGAAGTCGATCTCGGGATGAATGAGCTCGCGCACGCGAGTGTGATCCTTGAGGGCGACTGCCCTGGCGAACTTCGCGCCGAGGCTCTCGTCCATGCGAGCGACTGTAGCGGGCCCGGTCGTGCTGCAACAATCGAGCACCGACGTCTCGTACCTGAGACACTGACCCCATGGCCAACGCCCCCGCCGCCAGCCAGGCCCTGTCTGTCCTCAGCCTGCTGGCACGTCACAGCGAGCCGGTCCCGGCTTCCGCGATAGCCCGGGACCTCGACCTGCCGAGGTCGAGCGTCTACCACCTGCTCACGGTTCTCTGCGACCAGGGGTTTGTTGTGCATCTGGGCGAGGAACAGCGCTACGGCCTGGGTGTCGCAGCGTTCGAGCTGGGATCGGCGTACACCCGACAGGCGCCGCTGCAGCGGATGGCCCGGCAGTCGCTCGTGCGCCTGGTGGATGAGACCAAGCACAACTCCCACCTTGCCGTTCTCCATGGTCGCGACGTCCTCTATGTCATCGAGGAGCGCGCGCCGGGCCGGCCGCCACTTGTCACAGACGTGGGAGTTCGCCTCCCCTCGCAGCTGACCGCGAGCGGACTGGCCATGCTCGCTTCCCTTCCGCCGCAACAGGTTCGGGTACTGTTCCCGGCCCGTGAAGCCTTCGTCCAACGACAAGGCCTGGGCCCGACGTCGCTTTCAGGACTGCGGGCCCTGCTGGTTCGGGTACGCCAGGACGGCTACGCAGCGGAAGATGGGACCGTGACCCCTGACTTCTCCTCCGTCGCGGCGCCGGTCCTGGACCATGTCGGCTACCCGGTGGCCGGGATCGCCGTGACCTATCCCGCTGCAGAGGTGACGCCAGACCAGCGCCGGGCCATGGTGGACCAGGTCGTCCGGACCGCCAAGGATCTGACCCGGCGGGTCGGGGGACGGGCCTGATGGCCGACCCGGTCCCCACTCGCCTGCCCGGGGTCATCGTGCTGTGCGGTGGCACCTCCCGCCGCATGGCGGGACGCGACAAGACACGCGAGCCCTTTGCCGGGACAACGGTTATGGATCATCTGCTCGACAATCTTCCCTCAGACTGGGACGTGGTCTGCGTCGGCGAGAGGCGCGCCACGAATCGCCAGGTCGACTGGTGTCGCGAGTCGCCGGTCGGCGGTGGACCAGTCGCCGGTATCGCCACCGGGCTCGAACATCTCGCCCGGCTGGGCACCGAGATCTGCGTGGTGCTGGGCGGCGACATGCCCTTCGCCGGGCCGGCGATGCCCACCCTCGTCGACGCGTTGAACGCCCGGCCCGGGCTTGATGCGGTGCTGGCCACGGATCCTGACGGGCGAAAGCAGCCGTTGCTCGCGGCATACCGCTGCGGGGCGTTGGGGAAGGCGCTCCCTCCCGAACCGGCCGGAGCCCGGCTCATGCGCGTCATCGATGAGCTGGTGACCGAGACCATGCCGTTCGAGGCCCAGGTCACTCTCGACGTCGACACCCCCGAGGCACTGGAACAGGCCCGGCATATCGTCGGGGCATGAAGGCCATCACGATCCCTACGCCCGGAGACGCTGACGCGCTCGTCCTCGATGAGGTGCCCACGCCCGCGATTGCGGCCGGCGAAGTGCTCATACAGGTGGCGGCGGCAGGCATCAACCGCGCGGATCTCATGCAACGCCAAGGGTTCTACCCTCCCCCACCGGGCGCGTCGACATACCCGGGCATGGAAGTGAGCGGCATTATCAGCACGCTCGGCGCAGAGGTGACCGGATGGAAGGTTGGCGACGAAGTTTGTGCCCTGCTTGCTGGAGGCGGGTATGCCGAGCAGGTGGCGGTCCCTGCCTCGCAGCTGCTGCCCGTGCCCGACGGAGTCTCGTTGGTCGACGCAGCATCCTTGCCCGAAGTGGTCTGCACGGTGTGGTCCAACGTTTTTATGACTGCCAACCTGCAGCCGGGTCAGACGATCCTCATCCACGGTGGTTCCAGCGGCATAGGGACGATGGCCATCCAGCTGGCACGCGCGATCGGAGCGAGAGTCGCCGTCACTGCCGGATCAGCCGAAAAGCTCGCGGCCTGTGAGGCGCTCGGGGCAGAGATCCTGGTCAACTACCGCGAGCAGGACTTCACCCAGGTTCTCGCGGAGGCGACCCAAGGACACGGCGCCGACGTGATTCTGGACAACATGGGGGCGAAGTACCTGGCCCGCAACGTGAGTGCCCTGGCCGTCAACGGGCGACTTGTCATCATCGGTCTGCAGGGCGGCGTCAAGGCCGAGCTCGACATCAACGCGTTGCTACGCAAGTGCGCCGCAGTCATTGCCACGAGCCTGCGAGCTCGACCCGTCGGGGAGAAGGCCGCCATCGTTGCCGCGGTGCGGGAGCACGTGTGGCCGCTCATCGAGTCCGGACACGTCAAGCCGGTCGTCCATTCGACGTTCCCCCTGGCCCTGGCGGCCGACGCTCATCGCGCGCTCGAGGCAAGCACCCACATCGGCAAGATCCTGCTCACAACCTGACTCCCC
>JBDTOA010000240.1:0-3579 GCA_039933475.1 Dermatophilaceae bacterium | reverse complement strand
CTGGAACAGCACCAGGCAGCCGGTGTGCGTGTCGGCGCTCACGGGGACCAGCCCCGCAAAGGTCTTGAGCTTGTCCATGCTGGTGGACCCTTTCGGCGCACAGACCTTCTTGCCCTTGAGATCCTCCATTGCCTTGACCGGGGAGTCCTTGGCAACCAGGACCTTCTGGCCGGCGAGGTAGTACTGGCTGGAGAAGTCGATCTGCTGCCACCTGCTGCAGTTGATGGTCATCGCCCGGGCGACGATGTCGACACTGCCGTCGGTCAGGACCTTGATGCGCTGGGCCGTGGTGATGACCCTGAACTCGATCTTGTTCGGGTCGCCGAAGATCGCCTTGGACACGGCCTTGAGCATCTCGATGTCGAAACCCTCGATCCGGCCGTTAAGCGGGTTGCGTGCTCCCAGCAGCAGCGTGTCCGAGGACACCCCGGCGATCAGCCGACCGCGCTTCTGGATCGTGGCCATGTAGCTCCCGGAGGGCATGGCACCGGGTGCGGGGTTCGGCCCGTCAGGGGCGAAGGAGGCCACCGGGTTCCCGCAGTCGGCCGGAGGCGCAGACGAGGTGGAGCTGGGTGCCGGCGTGGTGGCGGAAGGCGTTGCTGCTGCAGGGATCTGGGTCGTGGCATAGACGCCGCTGCCTGAACAGCCGGCCGTCACAAGGATGGCCAGCGCGGCGAACGCCGACCCGAGCGCACCGCCACTTGTCAGACTTGTCGGCCTGGTCAGACTTCTCAGCCTCATCGGTACTCCTCCAGCCGGAGCGAGACGCCCCACCAGGCTGACAGCGCGGCGCCGAGTCCCACCAGCAGACCGAGCCAGGCAGCGAGCTGAAGCCACGTGCGTGGTCCGTCGAGGCTGTCCGAGGCCGAGCGGGTGCTGGACGTCAGGGCGGCGCCGGAGCTTGAGTCGAAGGCGTCGAAGCTGGCGTTGGCCGATGTGGCGCCGCTCCCGGTCGCCTGGCTGACCGCGGCCTCCCACTGACCACTGTCGTCCAGCTTGCGGATCTGGGTGTGGGTGTTCACGTATGCCGTCCACAGCTCGCCCATCGTCTTGGCACCACTGCTCAGCTTGGCCGCGGCTGCGCTCTCGTCCGCCACGACCTTCGACGAGCCCTGCCACGCTTTCTCGAACGCCGAGCCGGAGCCGCGCGCAATGAGCGTCAGGCTCTCGTTCGACTTGGCGTCGAACGCGGCGATGCGCGCTGTGGCGGTGGCCAGCGTCGCGGCGTACGAACCGTCCCGTACCTGGCTCACCCGCGATCCCACTGCCGAGAGGAAGAAGGCTCCGACCACCAGCGTCACCAGGATGGCTGCAGTCGCCGCAGCCAGCGGGGGGTTGACGTAGCGGTGGGTTCGCCACGACAGCCAGACCATGCCGCCGATCAGGACCAGCAGGGCCAGCACACCGGTGGCGATCAGGGCGGTCGACGCACCTGCTGCGTTGTCGAGCTCGGCGCTCACCCGGGCCTGGTTGGCCTTGACCAGGGCGTCCAGGATGGGCAGGGAGTCGCTGCGCAGCCCGGAGCTGGCCAGGCGGAGGTACTGCGCGCCAACCGGCAATGCCTGTCGGTTCGTCGCCCGTGCCTGTTCGACCAGGCTTGAGTAGCTCAGGACGGAGCTGTTGAGGGCTCCGAGCGCGGGTCCGTCGGCCGGCTGCGCCTTGGCCGCCTCGGCAATCAGCTGCGAGGCCTGGGTCAGCGACCGGGTGTAGTCGGCCCTCTGGGCGGGTGGCTCGAGGCCGCCGACCAGGAACGCGTTGGTCGCATCGGCATCGGCGCGGACAAGGTTCGTGTGGATCGCCTGGATCCGGACCAGCTGGTTGGTGTTGTCCTCGCCCCGGCCCAGCGCGTCGTTGGTGGACCCGAAGGCGGAGAAGGCGAAGACGCCGAAGACGAGGGAGGCCACGACGGCCACCAGGGCGAGGATTCTCAGCCGTCCCGGGGTCCCGGCCATCGCGCGGCGGACGAAGGTCGCTGCTTCGCCGACCCGGCCTGCGATGGTCGGCATTGCGGCGAGCTGGCCCACGACTGGTTGACCGGCGGGCTGTCCCGCGGGACCCCCGACCGGCTGGCCCACGTTCGCCGGTGCCCCAGCATCTGGCGGGCTGGCCGCTGTCGTGGGAGAGACGTTGGTTGGCTGGCTCACGCGGGATCTCCCTGCTGTTGCTGGCTTTCCTCGTCCAGGTCCTCCGGCAGCAGCAGGCGCAGCTGTTCGTTGCTGGGTTCTTCGACATCCCGCAGCCGCCACGCGTGCGCGCCGATGGCAGCCTCGAGCGCGTTGCGCGAGAAGCGGCCGTTGCCGAAGGTGCTTCCGCGGGGGGTCACGGCCAAGAGCTCACGGAAGCGCGCAACCGCTTCGGTCGTGAGCTCGTAGTCCGAGTCGCCGGCCAGCAGGGTGAGTATCTCGACCATCTCGTCGTCGGTGTAGTCGTCGAACTCGATGGTGGTTCGAAAGCGGCTGGCCAGACCGGGATTGGCAGCCACGAAGGCCAGCATGGGCGCCGGGTAGCCGGCGACGATGACCACGAGATCGTCGCGGCGGTCCTCCATCTCCTTGACCAGGGTGTCCACCGCCTCTGTGCCGTACTGGTCGCCCGTGAGGCTGTAGGCCTCGTCGATGAACAGCACGCCTCCGACCGCGGTGGTGACGACCTCGGCGGTCTTGACCGCGGTCTGGCCGAGGTAGCCCGCGACGAGCTCGGAGCGGTCGACCTCGATCAGCTGGCCCTTGGTCAACAGCTCGAGGGCGGCGTAGATCCCGCCGACCAGTCGGGCCACCGTTGTCTTGCCCGTGCCCGGGTTGCCGGTGAACACGAGGTGGCGGGTGATTGTCGGGCTCTTCATCCCGGCGTCGGCCCGCAGCCTCTCGACCCGCAGGATCGCGACCTGACGGTGGATCTCGCGCTTGACCCGCGCCAGACCGACCAGGGCATCGAGCTCGGCGAGCAGCTCCTCGAGGCTCTTCTGCTTCGGGGGGGCTGGGGCGGCCGGCCCGGTCGTCGAAGGTGAGGGCGCGGTCTCGGTGGCGGGCTCTTGGGAGGCTGTCCCGCTGGTGGGCTCTCGACCCGCTGGCCCAGCTGTCGCGTGAGAGTCCGAAAGTGCCGATGGTCCGGCGGGTGACAGGTTGTTGCGTACGCCGGCGGCCGTCAGCTGGGCTGCCGCTGCAACGGACGCGTTGCCGATGACGCGCATCGTGGGTTCGCCCAGACCACACGCCGCCGAGACCACCTCAGTCAGAGCCTGGGCGTAGATGATGCTGCGCGAAGAACCCTGTGCCACAAGGCTGTTCAGCACCGTGGTCGGCGCCGCTCTCCATCTTCGGCCCCGTGATGCCGCGTCGAAGAAGTCCTGGGTGGTCCCGCCCCCGACCGCCTCGGCCCAGCTCGCGGCAGCCCCAGGAGCGGACTCGGCAACAGCCGCAGCCAGGGCAGAGCCCTCGGAACGGGCGGTGTCGGCCGGCACGCCGGCCGACTCGGCCACCTCGACCAGCGCCTCGAGTGCCTGGTCCAGGGTGAGCGTGCGCGTCGTCGTCATGGCGCCCTGTTCCCGCTTGGTGGCTCCAGCCGGTTCGGCTCATCCGG
>JBDTOA010000239.1:0-3580 GCA_039933475.1 Dermatophilaceae bacterium | reverse complement strand
GGTCAGTGACGTGTTGGACCAACCGGAGCTGGCGCACTACGTGGTGGGGTGGCCGCAGCCCGGGGACTGCGGCGTCATCGCTGAGGATGAGCACCCGGTGGGCGCCGCCTGGTTCCGGTTCCTTCCCGCGAGCGACCCCGGCTTCGGCTTCGTCGATGTTGAGACGCCGGAAGTGGGTATGGGGGTCGCGCTGTCCCGGCGGGGGCAGGGAATCGGGTCCCGGCTCCTCAGTTCACTTGTCGCACAGGCAAGCAGCGACGGTCTGGCCACGCTCAGCCTCAGCGTCGAGCGAGACAACTACGCCCGAGGCCTGTACGAGCGGGTCGGTTTTCGGGAGGTCGGGTCGGCCGGCGGGTCGATCACCATGCTTCTGCGGCTGTAGAGGTGCCCCAACGTCACGGGGGTCTGGATGACGAGCTGCTCGGGCCCCGCAGCGATCCGTGTATGGCGATCATCAACCGAAGCACCCCAGCCGTGTTAGCGAGCGGGTTGCCAAGCTGTAGCTAGCCTGACCGGGTGAAAGGGCACCGGCGTTCGAGAGGTTCGGCTGTGCGCAGGCGGCAGTACGACAGGCTGCGGGCGATGTACGTGGGCGGGCGCGGCAACGCGACGGCCCGACGGTACGCGTGGTTCTGGAACAGGGCGTTTCGCCTCGGCCTGCTCCCGCGGCGTTGGGTCACGCTCGAGGTGCGCGGTCGACGTACCGGATCGCTCACTCGGTTCCCTGTCGGCATGGCGGACGTCGCGGGCCAGTGGTACGTCGTCTCGATGCTCGGCGAGTGCAACTGGGTCCGGAACGTGCGCGCCGCGGAGGGGCACGTGACCCTGCGGCGACGCCGGGCGCGTGGGGTCAGACTCGTCGAGGTGCCAGTGGATGAGCGGGCGCCGGTGATCCGGCGGTATGTCGGGCGCGTGCCAGGAGGCCGCCCGCACATCCCTGTCGACCGGCACGAGCCAGTCGAGGCGTTCGAGACGATCGCCTCGAGCTACCCGGTCTTCCGGGTCATGCCGCTGTAGACCTTCATCCGAGTCAAAGACCGGCCCGCGAAGCGTCGCGTATCCCGATCGTCTTGGCAGTTCCTACTTTTCTACCCGTTGACTAATCCAAGCCCATGAGCTGACGGTCTGCGAGCGCTAGGCCCGCGTCCCATCCCGGTGCGCGCCCTCCCGGCGGCGGTCCGATTTCCTCCATGTCGTGGCCCGTACGCGCGAGCACCCACGCAACCAATGAGTTGGAGTTCCACATCTCCCCAGTTCGTAGCTCGTCCCGGCCCCAGGTCAGTGGCGGCACCCCTTGCAGCATTCTCAGCACGCCTTCGACAACCTCCGGGTCGTCAGTGGTGCGCACCGGGCCGTCGACAGCTTCGGCGATGTCCGGGATGTGGCCGCCGGCCCAGCACCGCACTTCGTAGCGGAAGATGCGGAAACGGCCCAGCCATCTCGCTCCAACTGGCCCTTCACAGACGACACCGCGGTCGTCCGCAGAGACGTTCCACACAGGGCCCATCTCGATCGCGTATGTCATGTCGTCAAAGTGCAGCATGAGACCGGCGTGGTACAGATCCAAGGCGGCTCGATGTTCGCGCCGCGCTGAGAGCCACTCGTAGATGCGTCCGTTCCAGTGCACGACGTGGCCGCCCGCGCCAAGCGGGAGCCACAAGAGGTCGACCCATCCCTTTGGTCTCTCGCCCATGGCGCTCACCCGAGACAGTCAAGCACCTGTCACCGAGACCGCCAACGACCCAAACGGCGCCCAGATCCTCCCCCGCCACGCGGACCCGCGCGCAGGCGGGACGGGCTGAGTGATCGGAGCTGGGTTGGCGCCAGCCAGCGCGGACGCCCGGACGCGTCGACAAAGGCGAGGTCAGGTTCGCGGGAGGATGGGACCATGCCGATCACCGAGCAGCAGCCCTGGGTGAAGAACTACCAGCCGGGAGTACCAGCTGACATCGACCTGCCCACCGAGTCGCTGGTCGCGATGCTCGAGCGGTCCGTGTCCGAGGCTGGCAGCCATCCGGCTATGGAGTTCTTCGGGCGTCGCACGACCTACACCGAGCTTGGCGACCAGGTTGACCGGGCGGCGGAGGGCCTGCGTCTCCTGGGGGTTCGGGCCGGCGACCGGGTGGCCCTCATCCTGCCGAACTGCCCCCAGCACGTCGTCGCTTTCTACGCGGTCCTGCGACTGGGCGCCGTTGTGGTGGAACACAACCCGCTGTATACCTCCCGCGAGCTGCGGCACCAGTTCGAGGACCACCAAGCCCGGGTGGTGATCGCCTGGGAGAAGGCGGTAGCCGCCGTTCACGCGTTCCCCGCCGACGTCGAGATCGACCACGTCGTCTCGGTCAACCTCCTGCGAGCGTTCCCCGCCACCAAGCGGCTCGCTCTGCATCTGCCGGTGAAGGAGCTGCGTGAGTCTCGTCAGGCGCTGACCTGCCCGGCACCGGGAACGATCCACTGGGAGAACCTGCTAACCCATGGGCGCATCGAGCTGGATCGCCCGCGCCCGTCGGTGGATGACCTGGCCGTGATCCAGTACACCTCGGGTACCACGGGTCACCCCAAGGGCGCCATGCTCACGCATTTCAACCTGGTCTCCAACGCCGTGCAGGGTGAGGCGTGGATGCGCGGAGCGGAGTACCGCAAGGAGATCTTCTACGCGATCCTGCCGATGTTCCACGCCTTCGGTATGACGCTTTATCTCACCTACGGGATCCGCAAGCAGGCCCTGTTGGTGCTCTTCCCCCAGTTCGACCCCGGCATGATCCTCGACGCGATGAAGAAGTCGCCCGCGACGGTCTACTGCGCGGTTCCGCCGATCTACGAGCGGACGGCGCGGGCCGCCAAGGAGAGGGGGGTCTCGCTGCGCTCGTGCAAGTACTGCATCTCCGGCGCGATGAGCCTGTCGGACGAGGTTGTGGAGCTGTGGGAGTCGGTGTCGGGCGGGCTGCTCGTCGAGGGGTATGGCATGACCGAGTCGTCCCCGGTCGCCCTGGGCAACCCGTTCCACCCCACCCGAAAGACGGGCACGATCGGTGTGCCGTTCCCCTCGACCCTGATGAAGGTCGTCGACCCGGACGACCCCGCCACGGAGGTTCCGCAGGGTCAGCCAGGCGAGCTGCTGCTGAAGGGCCCGCAGGTCTTCCAGGGCTACTGGAACAACCCCGAGGAAACCGCGAAGACGCTCCTGCCTGACGGCTGGCTGCGAACGGGCGACATCGTGACAGTGGACGAGGAGGGGTTCACCACGATCGTCGACCGGGCAAAGGAGCTGATCATCACCGGGGGTTACAACGTCTCGCCCTCCGAGGTCGAAGCAGTGCTGCGTCTGCACCCGTCTGTCACCGACGCGGCCGTGTTTGGCAAGCCGCTGCAACGGGGCGGGGAGATGGTTGTCGCGGCGATCGAGCTCGACCCCGGTGCCGAGCTCGACACGGCCGCCCTGCGGGCCCACTGCCGCGAACACCTTTCTTCATACAAGGTCCCTCGCCGGTTCGTGGCGATCGAGGACACGCCGCGCTCGATGCTTGGAAAGATCCTGCGCAAGCAGGTGCGAGAGCAGGTCCTGCCGTCGCTCTGACCC
>JBDTOA010000238.1:0-3581 GCA_039933475.1 Dermatophilaceae bacterium | reverse complement strand
GCCTACCTGCTCCTGCTTGGTGACCGGGCCCTGACAACGGAGGTGGCGGCATGACGACAACCCTGGTCCAGCACACGGAATACACCGACCGGACAGCGACCCTGCGGACCCTCGCGGGAGTCGAGGCCCGCCGGTACGCCCGGCACCCGCTGTTCCTCATCGGTGTGGCCCTGATGGTCTGGGTGGAGGCGAGCATCGCGAAGGACCTCGCCAGCGGCACCGGGGACGCACAGATCCTGTCGGTCTCGGACGGGACCACCATGCCCGCGTTCTTCCTGGGCGTTCTGGGCGTCTTCATCGGTCACCGGCTGACCCGCTCTATGGCCCGTTCGAGCGAAGCGGTTGATGCGTCTCCTGCAGACGGGGTCACCCGGACAGCCGCCCTGTGCCTGGCGTGCCTGGTGCCGGGTGCTGTCGCCTTGGTCTGGCTTGCCTGGAGCTACGTGGCCATGGCCCTCTGGCCGGGGCCCTACTCGGCCTCGATCAGCTCGACCAACCACGCCGCGATGCTGTCCGCAGGTGTGGTGTACGCCGTTGGCGGGCCCCTGCTCGGGGTCATGGTCGGGCGCTGGGCCCGTTTCCCGGGCGCTGGCCTGGTCGCCGCAGTTGTCCTGGTCGGGTGGTCCTTGCTCGGCACTGCCGGGCTGTTGATGTCGGCATCCCGGGTCGGCACCCTGGTCCACCTGAACCCACCCTTCACGACCTGGGTGTCCTCGGACAGCGCCACCGGAGCGGTCTCATGGGTCGCGGGGGGTTCGCCCGTCTGGTATTTCGTCTACGTCACCTTGCTCTGCGGGGTTGCGGCGAGCGCCGCGATGCTGCACGAGGCCTGGGGTGCGCAACGGTCGCGGCTGGCCCGTGTCTTGGCGGTCCTCGTCGTGCTGGCTCTCGTCAGCCTGACCCTGGCCGCGATATCGGACCCGACCCGGATCCTGCTGCCACGGGGATGATGCGATGACCCTGCGCGGCCTCAACTGGGCAGTGGTGCTGGGCGGATCCGCCGTCGGCGCGGGGATCCTCGCTGGCTGTCTCGCCTATGCGGCCGACGGCCCGCCGCTCCTGTATGTGCGGCTTGCCCTGGTGGCGCTGGCTGCAGCCGCGGCGTTCGTCCTGGACGAGCCCGCTGCCGCTGCCGTGGACGCCGTTCCCGTTACCCGGCGAAGTCGTACAGCAGCCCGCGCGACCGCGGTGGCGCTGCCGCTCGCGGTCTGGACCACCGGAGTCCTGGCACTGGAACGGCGCAACAGTGTGACCGCGGCGGGCGCCCTGCTCGTCGAGGGCGCAGGTGTGCTGACGGTCGCGGTGGCGCTCTCGGCCATCCTCCGACTGACCGGTCGAGACGAACCCGGCGAAGTCGTCGCCTCGGTCCTCGGCGCTTCGATGCTGGCGGTGCTCATCTTCAACCCCTCGCCTGGCTCTGTGCACCTCTTCCCTGACGGCGACGGCTGGGCGGCCAGTACAGCATTGTGGGCTTCCCTCACGTCGGCCTCGGTGATGCTCGTGATAGCGGCGTCCCGAGACCCGTACCGGCGCTAGGACGCAGACCCGGTCATCCCAGGCACGCCGGAAAGCTCACCGCGGACCGGTCCGCATGTGACACACCTCGTATGTCAACTTCTCTCTGGTCGTGGTGCGCCAGACTGCGGTCATGACCGCGCTGCTGATCGCCGAGGCGATCTTCCCGCTCGCCCGCCATGGGAAGTCGTGACCTGATGCCGCGAACGACAGGGCCTGCTGGCGATTTATCACCGATCCGGAGCGTCATAGCCGAGCTCAAGGGTGGTTGTGCGCATGCGAGTCGGCTCGCCAGTGAGATGCAGCGCGTCCGTGATCGGCTCGTACGTTGAGCTTCGTCCTGAGGAACGGGCGGCTGCCGGGAGATGACCAGATCGTCAACGTCGAAGTCAGCGACGGGACGATTCGCCGGATCGGGTCCATCGATCCGTCGGTTGCTTCGGTGCAGACGATCGACCTCGGTGAACGCTGGCTGATTCCGGGTCTCTGGGACAACCATGTGCACTTCAGCCAGTGGGCGCAGACCGCTAGGCGACTGGATGTTTCGGCCGCGAGATCCGCCGTCGAAGCGGCCATGCTCGTAGCAGAACGAGCCGTCTTCATGCCAGTAGGCGAGAGCCTGATCGGGTTCGGCTTTCGTGCCGGGCTGTGGCCGGATGCGCCGAGACGTGAGCTGCTGGACGCGGCGGCCGGCACCATCCCGGTGGTCTTGGTCAGTGGTGACCTGCACTCCTGCTGGATGAACTCGATGGCACTGGCGCGATACGGCTTTGCGGACCATCCCAGCGGCTTGCTCTGCGAGGAGGACAGCTTCGTCGTTATGCGTGCCCTTGACGCCGTTGACGACATGGTGCTGGACGGCTGGGTCGACGAGGCGGCCCGGAAGGCGGCATCTCGTGGCGTGGTCGGAATCGTCGATCTGGAGATGGCCTGGTCTCTCGATCCGTGGGTGCGCCGGATCGCGGCCGGCACCGATGCCCTCCGAGTGGACTTCGGCATCTACAGCGAAGACCTGGAACGCGCAGTGGGTCTCGGGCTTCGCTCTGGCGATGTGATTGACGGCACAGGTGGGTTGCTTACGGTTGGCCCATACAAGGTCATCACCGATGGCTCGCTCAACGCCCGTACGGCGTACTGCTTCGACGAGTATCCAGGGCTGGAAGGTCGCGACGATTCACACGGGCAGCTCACGGTGCCGAAGGATCAGCTGCTTTCATGGATGCGAACAGCGACCCAGGCCGGGATTCGCCCGGCCGTGCACGCCATCGGCGATCTCGCCAACGGCATCGCCCTTGATGCCTTCGAGGAGCTTGGCTGCACCGGAAGCATCGAACACGCTCAGCTGCTTGCGCCGGAAGATATTGCACGCTTCGTGAAGCTCGGCGTGGTGGCCAGCGTGCAGCCCGAACACGCCATGGATGATCGCGACGTCGCAGACCACTACTGGGAGGGGCGCACCGAGCGCTCGTACATGCTGGCCAGCCTTCTGAACGCCGGGGTTGTACTTTCGCTCGGTTCCGATGCCCCGGTGGCGCCGCTCGATCCCTGGGTGACCATGGCTGCTGCCGTCGGCCGCACACGGGATGGTCGGGAACCGTGGCACTCCGAGCAGGCCATCTCCCGACAGTCAGCGCTTGCCGCATCCGCGCGCGGACGACACACGCTCGCAGTCGGAGACGTGGCCGATCTGGCGATCTGCGAGATCGATCCCTTCTCCGCATCCGTTGGCGACCTGAGAGGGATGCCCGTGGCCGCGACGCTACTCGCGGGCCGCTTTACCTACAACGCACTCTGAACCTGTTGGCCCTCTCACCTGCGTGGGAACCGAGTTCCGAGACGGGCCGATCCGCCGGCCGATCGCCGTGGCTCGCTCGGCCGGGCAGCGCGCGGGTGCTCAGCCGGATGGGTTGTTCTCCTGTTCGTTCAGGCTCGGCTTCGTGGCCAGCCACTGGCGTGGGGTCAGCAGGTACGTGCCCTCTGCCAGGTCGCGCAAAGCGCTGACTGCCTTGGCGCTTATCGGCGCTCCGCTCCAGCCGATGTAGGCAACGACGCCAGCCGATGGCTCC
>JBDTOA010000237.1:0-3584 GCA_039933475.1 Dermatophilaceae bacterium | reverse complement strand
GCCGGCCGTCCTTCTCGACGTCGGGGAAGTCGCCGAAGTTGACCGGGATCGGGGGAACGGTGGTCCAGCCGTGCTGGATCAGGCCCGCCACGTGACGCGGGCGGGAGAGGCCGGCGTACGCCGCGAGCGCGGCCGTGTGCCCGTAGAAGTGGTTCTGGGTGTCCACGAGGGTCTCCTGACCGGTCCGCACCTGCCTGTCCAAACCCGCGGATCCGTTGGACTCGCCAGCGAGCGTTTAGTCTAATCTGCGACCCGGACCCGATTTTCTCCCCTCGAAGGACCACCCCCGTGACTGTCGACGTTCTCCTCCCCTACTACGGCGACGTCGCCATGATGAAGCAGGCGGTCGAGAGCGTCCTCGGGCAGAGCAGCCCGGACTGGGCGCTGACCATCATCGATGACGGCTACCCCGACGAGAGCCTGCCCGAGTACTTCGGCGGCCTCGCGGCCCGGGACCCGCGGATCACCTACGTGCGCAACGAGCACAACCTCGGCGCGAACGGCAACTACCGCAAGTCCCTGGGCTTCGTCCGGCATGAGCTCGCCGTGGTCATGGGCGCCGACGACGTGATGCTCAGGAACTACATCGAGACGGTGGTTGCGGCGCACGAGCAGTTCCCGTCGGCGCAGATCATCCAGCCCGGCGTCGAGGTGATCGACGAGCACAACCAGCCCGGCATGGGCCTGGTCGACCGGATGAAGCGCGTCTATGCGCCACGCGTGCAGGGCCGCCGGCTGCTCAGCGGCGAGCCCCTCGCGATCACCTTGATGAGGGGCAACTGGCTCTACTTCCCCTCCATCTGCTGGAAGTCCGACTCCCTGGTGGCGATGAACTTCCGCGAGGGACTCAACGTCACCCAGGACCTGGCGATGGCCCTGGACCTGATCAAGGCCGGTGGCAGCCTGGTGGTCGACAGCACAATCTGCTTCCAGTACCGCAGGCACCGTGAGAGCGACTCGTCCTGGCGCGCGCTGGAAGGAACGCGGTTCATCGAGGAGCGGGAGTTCCTGACCGCGATGGCCGAGGAGTTTGACGCTGTGGGCTGGCGGCGGGCCGCGCGCACCGCCCGGCTGCACCTGTCCTCGCGCCTGAACGCCGCCATCTTGCTGCCGAGGGCATGGCGGACCAAGCAGCACCAGGGAGTGCGCAACCTGCGCGAACACGTCCTCGCCCGGCCCGGCACATCGAAGAAATGAACCCATAGCGCCCACCTATACTGCCCAAGGCGCAAGAAGATGGGATCTGGTGTGGACGACACGTGGGTGGTCATTCCCTTGTACAACGAGGAAAAGGTCATCGGCGACGTCGTGGCCGGTGTCCGCACGGCCTTCCCCCAGGTCGTGTGCGTCGACGACGGCTCGAAGGACCGCTCGGCGGAAGTCGCGGCCAAGGCGGGCGCGCGGGTCGTCCGTCACCCGGTCAACCTCGGCCAGGGTGCTGCGCTGCAGACCGGTTTCGAGTACGCGCTGGCCGACCCCACCATGGAGTTCGTCATCACCTTCGACGCCGACGGCCAGCACCAGATCGCGGATGCCGTCGGCATGGTCGAGAAGCTGCGGGCCGGTGAGGCCGACGTCGTCTTCGGGTCACGGTTCCTGGATGAGCGGAGCAACCCCACCTTCGCCAAGAAGCTGGTGCTGCGCGCCGCCGTGGGCTACACGAACCTGACCACGAGCACCAAGCTCACGGACGCGCACAACGGGCTGCGCGCGATACGGCGTCCTGTGGTTGAGAAGATCGACATCACCCAGAACCGGATGGCGCACGCCAGCGAGCTGGTCGCCCAGATCGGCGCGCTGAAGGTCCCGTATGCCGAGCACCCGGTGCACATTCTCTACACCGACTACTCCAAGGCCAAGGGACAGTCCTTGTGGAACTCCATCAACATCCTGGCCGATCTGATCCTGCGATGACCAACACGAACGAGCTCTGGGGAGGGCCAAGCCGATGAAGATCGTCCTGATCCAGCTCGTCCTGATCGTTGTCGTCGTCTTCGTCGCCGCCCGGCTGCTTCGGGGCCGGGGCGCCCGCACCCAGGCCGTCCGCCGGCTCGGACTGTTGCTCTTCGCCGCGTTCGCGGTCTGGTCCATCCTCTTCCCCTCGGTCTGGAACCGGATCGCCAAGCTGGTGGGCGTCGGGCGAGGCACGGACATGGTGCTCTACGCGCTCGTCGTGGCCTTCCTCAGCTTCACCGTCACGACCTACGTGAGGTTCCGCGACTTCGAGTCCCGCTACACCAAGCTCGCCCGCAGGCAGGCACTGGACGAGGCCGGCGCTCCGCCGGGCGCCCCTGACACCCCTGTCGAAGCCAGACAACCCAAGGAGCCGCATGCCGGGTCCTGACCGGAACGACGACGTCCAGGATGACGTGTACGTCGTGGACACGCGCGGCCGCAAGGTCGCTTCGGCCCGGCGACCTCGGCCGAGCGCCCCTGCATCGCGCGCGCCGGCAGGGGCATCGGTGCCACCGGTCCCCCGTTCGCGCCACCGGCTACGGGCAGTCATCGTTGTCGTTGTCGTCGTCGTTCTGGCCTGGCTGGCGTTCATGGTCTGGGTGCCGTTCCACGCGTGGGGGGCTGTGCAGCGCGTCGATGCCAGTCCGAGCGGCACGCGGCCTGCCGCCTCCAAGGGGTACGACTACGTCCTCGTTGGCTCCGACAGCCGGGAAGGACTCACGGCTGCGCAGCAGAGAGCGCTTCGAACCGGCTCCACCAAGGTCGCGGAGGGCAAGCGCACCGACTCGATCATCTTGGTCCACGTCCCGTCCGGCGATGGCAAGGCAGCCCTGATCTCGCTGCCTCGTGACAGCTATCTGCCCATTCCCGGCCATGGACACAACAAGATCAACGCCGCCTACAGCCTGGGCGGCCCCAAGCTTCTCGTCCGAACCATCGAAGACGTCACCGGTGTCCGGATCGACGGGTACGTCGAGATCGGCTTCGGCGGCTTCGCCTCCGTCGTCGACAGCCTGGACGGGGTCGACATCTGCGTGAAGCGGGCCATGGATGACCCCAAGGCCGGCATCAACCTCAAGCCCGGCTGCCAGACTCTCAACGGACCCAAGGCCCTCGGTTACGTGCGGGCCAGGTACTCCGACCCGCTGGGCGACATCGGCCGGGTGCAACGGCAGCGCCAGTTCCTCGGTGCGATCATGCACAAGGCCGCGAGCCCTTCGACGGCGCTTATCCCCTGGCGTTACTACCGGTTCGCTACCAGCGCCGGGGCGGGCCTGACCGTCGGCGACGACACCACCTTGCGCGACGTCACCCGGGTCCTGCAGGCGATGCGCTCGGTTTCCAACGGTCAAGGCCTATCGCTGACGGTCCCCGTCTCCAACCCCGCACTGCAAACTCATGTCGGGAGCGCAGTCAAGTGGGACAGCGCAAAGGCGCTTGCCCTCTTCACGGCGATCAAGAATGACGAACCGCTGACGGTTGCTCCCGGCGCGAGCACAGGCACGGGCTAGGGCCGATCGAGGATCGAGATCCGGCATGCCGTCTCGCACCGTCCCTAAGTTTGGCCGCTGAACTCCCGCACCGTCCCTAGGTTTGCGACCTGGAACCCGGCACGCTCCCTAGGTTTG
>JBDTOA010000236.1:0-3590 GCA_039933475.1 Dermatophilaceae bacterium | reverse complement strand
TAGTCGACTGAGGCGCTCTGGGCGGCCAGATAGGCCCGCAGGTCGCCCAGCCGCAGGACGCCTGTGGCGTTGGTGTCGTCCTCGCCGAGGTACATCCGCTGCAGCGCGATGACGACCGCCTCGGCGACGGTGTCTCGAAAGACCGGGTCGGCCAGCCGGGCGGCATCCTCGGGGTGGCTGAGGTACCCGGCCTCGATCCGAACGGTGGGCATCCTGGTGCGCTGCAGGAGGACCCAGGCGCGGGCGTGAGCGCGGCAGTCGGTCAGGCCGGTACGGGCCACGACCTCTCGCTGGACCAGCTCGGCGAGCTGCTCGCCCACGGCGGACCAGGCTCCGAACCGCGCCTGGCCGTAGAAGAAGGTTGCGACCCCGCTGGCCCGGGGATGGCTGGCGGAGTCACAGTGCAGCGACAGCAGGATGTCGGCCCCGGACTGGTTGGCCATCAGCGCGCGGTCAAGCTCGCCTGGCGAGGAGGTCGCGGACCGGGTGAACAGCACGGTCACGCCGATCGCACTGAGGCGACCTTCGATGCGGCGGGCCAGGTCGAGGACGACCTCGGACTCGGTCAGTCCGTGGGCGACGATTCCGGTGTCCTGACCACCATGGCCGGGATCCAGCACGACCACGCGCCCGGCCAGACTGTGCCCGGACCGCCGGACCAGCTCTCGTTCGCGCAGGGTGTGCGGCGACCCCCCGGACACGGCCCGGGTGAGGTCGGCGAAGGCGCGCAGGGTCTGCGGCCCGACGCTGCCGTCAACGTCTAGCCCTACTCCCCGCTGGAAGCCGCGGACTGCCTTCTCGGTGTTGGCGCCGAACACCCCGTCCACCCGGTCGGGGCTGAACCCCAGTGCAAGCAGCCGCTCCTGCAGCTCGGCCACGTCATCGCCCAGGAGCAGGTGGCCAGGGGTGTAGGAGAGCAGGCGGGCGCCGAGCTTCCAGCGGGCGCCGTCGAGGGCGATATAGGTCTGGGGCCCGACGATGCCGTCCACGATCAGACCTCGTCGCTGCTGAAAGGCACGCACTGCCTCGGCCAGATCCTCGTCGAAGACGTCGGATCGCTCCCCGAGACCAGATCGCCCGACAGCCCCGCTCTCGAAGGCCGGTCCGGTCTCGAAGGTGGGTGCCAACGGTGCGAGGTCGCCGGTCGTGCGCAAGAGCTCACCGATGGAGGCCACAGCGACCCCCTCGTCACCGAGGCGGTACAGCGCAGCCGACTGGTCCGACATACCTGCCCCTCCGGGTGGCGCGGTCAGCTGAGGTAGTCGGACAGCTCGCGGAGCAGCTTGGGCTTGGGCAGTGCGCCCACGAGGGACTTGACGACCTTGCCCTTGACGTAGACGTTCATCGTGGGGATGCCGGTGATGCCGTAACGCGACGTGATCTGGGGGTTGTCATCGGTATTGAGCTTGACGACGGTCACCTTGCCGGCATGTTCGGTCGCCAGCTCCTCCAGAATGGGAGCCACCGCCTTGCACGGGCCGCACCAGGGCGCCCAGAAGTCGACGATCACGGGGACGTCGCTCATCAGGACATCGGCGTCGAACGTCGCGTCAGTGGTCTCCTTGGTAGCTCCCACGGCGGGGGCTCCTTCCTTCGGTTGTCTGCTGAATATTACGTGGTGGAAGGGGACCGCGGGCGCCGCATGCAAAGTTCGTACGGCGGCCGGTGGGGTTCCAGAAAGGGTGTTGGACGTTCAGCTCACGGTAGCGGAATCCGGGACGGTCAGCTCGGCGAGCTCGTCGGCGCTGCCACTGGCCGGTGCGACATCGTGCTCAAGGGCCTCGAGGTAGTGCTCAGCGTCCAGCGCTGCGGCACAGCCCGAACCAGCTGCCGTGATCGCCTGCCGGTAGCTGTGGTCGACCAGGTCACCGGAGGCAAAGACACCGGCGACGTTGGTCGCCGTGGTCCGACCGACAACCTGCACATAACCCGCCGCATCCAGGTCGACCACGCCCTTGACCAGCTCGTTGCGCGGGTCGTGGCCGATGGCCACGAACAGGCCGGTGACCGCCAGCTCACGGGTCGCGCCGGTGACCGTGTCGACCAGGGTTACGCCGGTGAGCCTGTCGGCGCCATGGATGGCCTGCACTGCGCTGTTCCACGCGAAGGAGATCTTGGGGTTGGCCATCGCCCGGTCGGCCATGATCTTGGAGGCCCGCAGCTCGCCGCGACGGTGCACCATCGTCACCGACTTGGCGAACTTGGTCAGGAACGTGGCCTCCTCGACCGCAGAGTCCCCGCCGCCGACCACGGCAATGTCCTGGTCCCGGAAGAAGAACCCGTCACACGTGGCACACATAGACACGCCGCGCCCGGCCAGCCGCTTCTCGTCGGGCAGGCCAAGCTCCTTGTACGCCGAGCCCATCGCCAGGATCACGGTGTGCGCCAGCCAGGTCCGGCCCTCGCCGTCGGTGACCGACTTGACCGGTCCGGACAGGGAGACCTCGACCACGTCATCGCGGACCATCTCGGCCCCGAAACGCTCGGCCTGGACGCGCATCGCGTCCATCAGGTCCGGGCCCATGATGCCCTCGGGGAAGCCTGGGTAGTTCTCCACCTCGGTGGTCGTCATCAACGCCCCACCTGCCGTGACCGAGCCCTCGAAGACCACTGGTCTCAGGTTCGCCCGGGCCGCATAGACCGCCGCGGTGTAACCGGCAGGACCCGAGCCGATGATGATGACCTCACGGACGTCGCTTGCGTAGCTCACGTTTGACTTGGCCCCTCAGATGTCGGTGAATGCTGCCTGTTTCTCAACCGATTCTACGGTGCTGTTGTTCCGCGGCCCGGGCGGCTCGAGGGCAGGTCCTGAGTAGGGGCAGGTAGGGGCAGGTAGGGGCAGGGTCGGGCGGGGCGGGGCAAGTTGGGTGCCGAGCCGGTCAGGGCAAGGGGGTGGCCGGATGGAGCACTGCGGGGTCGGTGAGCGAGCACTCACGCCCCAGCGCGTAGGCCGTCGACCCGTTCGCGGTGGTGGCCACGATGATCACCGCCGGCGCCCCGTCATAGAACGCGAGGTCCGCGAGCACGGTCCTTGAGTCTGCGACCCCGACCGCGCGCAGGCACTCGGCGAGCCCCGCCGCGGAACCTACTTTTGCTGCGGGAGCGGCTGGTTCGGCATCCGGCTGGCTCAGGGAAAAGACCGCCCCGGCCAGCGTTCGGGCCTGGGTCGCGAAGTCCGCCTGGGTGTAGTGCGTGCTCGACACCCTGATCTGGATGAGCCCCGGGCTGGAGGCCTCCTTGAGCGCACCCCTGTCGTAGGCCTCCGGGGGCGCTGCGCTGCTGGCCGAAGGCGCGCCTGCGGCCACCGAACCAGCGCTGGTCGTCACAGCATTCTGGTTGGTCCTGAGCAGGTCGGCGCCCACAACCGCGATCAGTACGACGGCTGCCGCGCCCGCCATCGCGAACAGCACCCGACCGGTGCGCCGTCGCGTCGGTGCCACGAGCGGGGTGACCAACCCGCCTGAGAAGCTGGCGGCCCGCTGGGACTGCTCGGCGTTCAGGCTCGCGTTGATCCGCTCGACCAGGTAGGCCGGCATCGGGTCGGGCTCAGGCAGCCCTGACAGCAGGGCACGAACACCGGTGGGGTCCTC
>JBDTOA010000235.1:0-3597 GCA_039933475.1 Dermatophilaceae bacterium | reverse complement strand
CGCCCGCGCCAGGTCTACATCGGAGCCACCGAGCGCAAGTACGAGTCGATGGGCGTCCGCGCACGGTCTTAGCAGTCTTTGCTCGTTCAGCCGGTCCGGGCGCCCTTCGGTTGTGGGGCCCGGCAAGGCCTGAACGGTGCAGCCAGGTCGGACTAGGACCTGGTAATCGTCACGACGGTCGGCGCCGAGGCGTCTGCCGCTTTCTGCCAGGACCATGCCCCCTCGCTGCGGGCCCGGGTCCAGGTGCGAGTGCCAACTGTGACCGCAGTGATGCCGTCAGCTTCGGCATGGGCAACAGCCCAGGACCCCGCCGCCCACGCCTCCTGCGAGCTGCGACCGGTCGCACGGACCTTCGCCCCCTCGACCTTGGCGGGGATGCCCAGCTCTGCGGTGAGCCGGGCAGCAATGCTCTGGGCCGGTGTGCTGACCGTCGCTGGGTCCAGTCGGCAGCCGAAGCCCCCGGGGGAGTGCCCGGCCAGGGTGGACGCGAGGATCCGTCCCTCCTGCTCGTGGTCGGCGTAGGCCATGGGCGACCCGCTGCGCTGGACCTTCTGGGCCACCTTGGTGATCTCCATCGACTGATAGCCGTCGATCTTGGTCAGGACGTCGTAGAACTTGTTGGTCGCATAGACGGGGTCGAGGATCTGTGCCTCCGTTCCCCACCCCTGGCTCGGGCGCTGCTGGAACAGTCCCAGGGAGTCGCGGTCCCCGAAGCTGATGTTGCGCAGCTTGGACTCCTGTATCGCCGTGGCGTTGGCGATGGTGGCGGCTCGTGCGGGCAGACCGCGTTTGAGGGCGATGGCGGTGATGGTCGCGGCGTTGGCGCTCTGCTCGGGCGAGAAGGTGACGCTCTGCCCAAGGGCGGTGGCACGACATGACGGTTTGCCGAAGTTCGCGGTGAAGCTCGAGTAGCCAATGTAGCCGGCACCTCCCACCGCTGCGACGATGACCAGCAGTAGCACGCGACCGACCCATCGCCGTCGCCGTCGTCCGTAGCCCACTGCCATCCGCGGGACCAGTGCCTCAGTTGTGGGCATGCAGAGAAGCGTTCAAGGTGACGCCGTGCCCAGCGCGCGAGCGGGCTTCGACAGTGCCGGTGAGCGAGTTGCGGATGAACAGCAGGCCCGAGCTGCCGGAGAGCTCGCTGGCTTTGACCACCCGGCCGTCCTGCAGGGTGACCTTGGTGCCAGCGGTCACGTACAGCCCCGCCTCGACCACGCAGTCGTCGCCGAGCGAGATGCCGATTCCGGACTCCGCTCCCAGCAGGCAGCGTTCGCCGATGGTGATCCGGTCGGTGCCGCCACCGGAAAGCGTTCCCATGATCGAGGCGCCACCGCCGATGTCCGACCCGTTGCCAACCACTACGCCCTGCGAGATCCGGCCTTCGACCATCGAGGTCCCCAGCGTTCCGGCGTTGAAGTTGACGAAGCCCTCGTGCATCACTGTTGTCCCCTCGGCCAGGTGGGCGCCCAGGCGCACCCGGTTGGCGTCGGCGATGCGGACCCCGCTGGGCAGGACGTAGTCGGTCATTCGCGGGAACTTGTCGACGCTGAAGACATGAACGGCCCCCGTGCGCAGCAGCCGCATCCGGGTGCGCTCGAAGTCTTCGACCGGGCAAGGGCCCTCGTTCGTCCACACGACGTTGTTGAGCACGCCGAAGATGCCGTCGAGGTTGATGGTGTTGGGCTTGACGAGGCGGTGCGAGAGAAGGTGCAGGCGCAGGTACGCGTCCGAGGCGTTGGAGGGCGCCACATCAAGGTCGATGGCGACATGGAGCACCTGGGTGCGGACGCCCCGGCGGGGGTCATTCTTGGCGGCCGCCGCGAGCTCTGCGGGTGGACCGTAGGGCTCCTCGACGTCGGCCGGGCCCAGCGCCGGTGCGGGGAACCAGGTGTCCAGCACCTGCCCATCACCGGACACCGTGGCCAGTCCATACCCCCATGCGCTGCGCTCACCCGTCATGGGCCAAGCCTAGGTGAGGGACGCAACGCGGGTGAGCACCCGCCGGATACCCTGCCTGTCATGTCCCTCACCACGCCCTCCACGCCCCGTCTCGATCTGGGCGCCGACGTCGTCACGCTCACCTCGGCGTTGTGCAACATCGAGTCGGTGAGCGGGAACGAGCAGCAGATCGCCGATGCCGTCGAGGCCGCCCTGCGACCGCTGAGCCACCTCGAGGTGACCCGTGACGGTCACACCATCATCGCCCGCACGAACCTTGGGCGAGCAGAACGGGTCGTCCTGGCCGGGCACCTCGACACGGTCCCGCTCACCGATCCGCCGAACCTTCCGACCCGTCGTGAGGGTGACAACCTCCTTGGTCGCGGTACCTGCGACATGAAGGGGGGGCTGGCGGTGCAGCTGCGTCTGGCCGCAGCCTTGTCCGAGCCGACCCGAGACATCACCTACGTGTTCTACGACTGCGAAGAGGTCGACAGGGAGCGCAACGGTCTGGCGCGAGTCGCGCGCGACCGCCCTGAGCTCCTACAGGCCGACTTCGCGGTGCTGCTCGAGCCGACCGACGGTGCCGCGGAGGGCGGGTGCAAGGGGACGCTTCGGGTCGAGGTCCGGGCGCAGGGCAAGGCGGCCCACTCGGCCAGGCCTTGGAACGGTCGCAACGCGATCCATGAGGCGGCGACGATCCTCGGCCGCCTGGTGGCCTACCAGCCTCAGACCATCGAGGTGGAGGGCCTTGACTACCACGAGGCCCTGAGCGCTGTCGGGATCCGCGGCGGGATTGCCGGCAACGTCATCCCCGATGAGTGCGTCGTCACAGTCAACTACCGCTTCGCTCCGAGCCTGTCGGGAGATGAGGCGCTGTCGCACGTGCGCGAGCTGTTCGAGGGATATGCCGTAGCTGTGAAGGACATGGCGGAGGGCGCCCGGCCGGGGCTGCACCTCCCCGCAGCCAAAGCCTTTGTCGAGGCGCTTGGGGTTCCCGTCCAAGCCAAAGAGGGGTGGACCGATGTGGCCCTGTTCTCTGAGCTGTCCATCCCGGCCGTGAACTTCGGCCCCGGAGACCCCAACTGGGCTCACCACGACCACGAGTTCGTCCCGGTCAAACAGCTGGTGGACGCCGAGGCTGCGATGTTGCGCTGGCTGGCCTGAGCGCCGGGCATAGGTTGGTGTCGTGACCGAGAAGAGCTACGAATACCACACCGGACCCGTCACCCTTCGACGCAGCCAGGTGCCGCCGACGACGGCAGACCAGAGGCTGCTGGACAACGACGGTCCACCCGACTGGCTGCACGCCGACCCGTGGCGCGTCATGCGGATCCAGAGCGAGTTCGTCGAAGGGTTCGGCGCACTGGCCGAGCTGGGGCCTGCCGTGAGCGTGTTCGGTTCTGCGCGCACCACGGTGGATGATCCCAACTACGCGTTGGGAGCTGCAGTCGGCAAGGCGCTCGTCAAGGCCGGCTATGCGGTGATCACCGGCGGCGGGCCTGGTTCGATGGAGGCCGCAAACAAGGGTGCGCTCGAAGCTGGTGGCACGTCGGTCGGGCTCGGCATCGAGCTGCCCTTCGAACAGGGGCTGAACCGGTATGTCGACCTCGGGGTCAACTTCCGCTACTTCTTCGCCCGCAAGACCATGTTCGT
>JBDTOA010000234.1:0-3598 GCA_039933475.1 Dermatophilaceae bacterium | reverse complement strand
GGCAACGTTGCCGAGGCCGAGCAGTGCCGCATCTGCCTGGACCCCCGCCGTGACCTGACCTGCATCTGTGTCGTCGAGGAGCCCAAGGACGTGGTGGCGGTCGAGCGGACCCGCGAGTTCCGGGGGCGCTACCACGTGCTCGGCGGGGCGATCAGCCCGATCGAAGGCGTGGGGCCCGATGACCTGCGGATCAAGGAGCTGCTGACCCGGCTGGCAGATGGCGATGTGGTCGAGGTCATCATTGCCACCGACCCCAACCTCGAGGGCGAGGCGACCGCCACCTACCTGGCCCGGCTGCTGCGCCCGATCGGGCTGAAGGTCACACGTCTGGCGTCGGGGCTGCCGGTCGGGGGAGACTTGGAGTATGCCGACGAGGTAACCCTTGGTCGGGCCTTCGAGGGCAGGAGACTGATCGATGTCTGATGACCTGACAATGCTTGGCGAGGAGTCCGCCCGCGATGCCCGTGCCTACCTGGCCACGGTCACCGAGGTCGCCTCGGGCGTCCAGCCCGACACGGCGATACCGCTTCTGCTGCTCGCGGTCTCGCAGGTTCTCGTCGCGGGTGCCCGGCTTGGGGCCATCGTCGACGTCCTTCCGGATGAGCGCTTCGAGGCGGATACCGGCGCGGACGCTGATGTCGACCCACTGCGCCAGGGCCTGGCCAACCTCTTCGAAGGACTGGACGACTACGTCCATGTGGTCGATCCGCTCGTGGGCGTCGCTGTGGCGAAGGGATCGCTGTCGAACGACCTTGCCGAGGTGGCCGCCGCGTTGGCTCACGGGTTGCAGCACTACCGGAGCGGACGCGTCAGCGAGGCTCTCTGGTGGTGGCAGTTCAGCTATCTGTCCTCCTGGGGAGACAGCGCGGCGCGGGCCCTGCAGGTGCTTCAGACCGTGCTCGGGCACATCCGCCTTGACGCTGACGACGACGCCGTCTCCGAGGCAGAGTTCGACGCCCTGCATCATTGAGCTCGCGCTGAGCCCCGCCTGAACCGGCGCGGGGCCTGTTCAGGCGATCCGGGTGCCCCGCGGAAGCTTGCGGATCGGGGTGCGCAACCGGCGCACGGCCAGCCACGTCGACCCGGCTCCAAGGAAACCCAGGAACGCGAAACCATAGGGCCAGACTGCTGGCACGCCGTTGAGCCTTTGGCGTTGCAGCTGGTCCGGTGACCCGTTGTTTCCACCGGCGTCGGGTTGTTGCGACAGCAAGGCAGCTGACTGCTCCGGCCAGCACTCGTTGAGCGAGTCGGCGGTGGTGCCCATGCGAGCGGTCCGGGTTCCGTCGCTGATCATCTGCAGCGGCTCAAAACCAAGGTAGGGCAGGGGTTTCCGCGACGGAGCGGCATCCGCGACGACGACGAACGGGTTGAGGGCGAGCAGCCACCACGTGCGCTCGGTGTGCATGATGGACTGCGTCCGGGTGACGTACACGCAGTCTGCCGCGGTCGGCTCGACGGAGGTCGTCTTGTCATCCGGGGCGGCCGGCTGGTGCTGCTGGAACCAGTTGTCCGGGACCACCTTGACGCGCACGCTCGCCTCCGTCGACATGATCGGGATCGAGAGCAGGAAGGCGATGACGGTGCCGACGGTGAGTGCGGCCACCGTCAGGTACGTCAGAACGGCCGACGAGATCGTTCGTGCCGTAAGTGAGGAGAACATCAGGCCCAAGGCGCAGACCACCGCCAGGACGAAGATGAGCACGGCCACGGCCAGCAGCATCCGCCCCGCCTCGACCCCGCCTGCAATCCAGGCCCACACCAGAAACGGTGACGCGGCGAGCAGGAAGGCCAACGAGATGACCCATGAGGCGACCAGCTTGCCCAGGACGATGTCCGCAGGGGTCAGCATCGTCGTCTGCAGAGTGGCCAGAACGCCCTGCTCCCGGTCGCCGTTGATCGAGGTGGCAGTCAGGGACGGAACCACGAGCATGCCCAGGCCGAGCACGAAGAAGAGCACCACGTCATACAGGGTCGTGCCGCGGTCGCCCGGCTGGTTGTTCACGGCCCACCAGGTCAGGCCCGCGACGGCACCGATGATCAGGAACCAGATGCCGATGACCACCGGCCAGCGCGATGTCCGCAGCCGCTGCCTCAGCTCCAGGACTGCGATCGTCCTGACGCCCTGCACGCTCATTGGCAGGTTCATTGCCGGTCCTCCGTCGCTGCCAGGTAGGCCGTCTCCAGCGCGCCATAGCTGGGTGCGAATGCGGTGATCGGTATGCCGTCGCCGACCAGCTGAGCGAGGAGCTCGGATGCGGCCAGGTCCCCTGCGACCTCGACATCGACAGCGTCGGTCAGTGGCTGGGTGGCGACACCGTGGTGGGCCAGTGCCGCCATCAGGCGAGGCGGGTCGAGCGAGGTGATCCGCCAGCTCGAGACTCGGTGACCCGTTCCTTCGGCGGAGCCGGAGCCGAGGTCCTGTGTCGCGACGCTTCGACCGCGCGCCACGATAACGGCGCGATCGGCGATCTCCTGAAGCTCGGTGAGGATATGGCTGGAGACGAGCAAGGTCGCTCCTGAGGCGGCCAGTCCGCGCAGAATGTCCCGCAGCTCGATCCGGCTGCGCGGGTCCAGGCCGGATGCGGGTTCGTCCAGGAGCAGGACGGTGGGGTGGTGGACCAGCGCCCTGGCCAGACCCAGGCGCTGCTTCTGCCCACGGGAGAGCACCCGTGCGGGCCGGTCAGCAAGATCTGAGAGATGGACCAGGTCGAGAAGCTCTGCGGCCCGGGTGCGCGCCAGCCCCGGGGCCATCCGGTATGCCGCGGCCACGGTCTCGAGCACCTCGCGCACCGTGAGCGCATCCCAGGTGCCGAAGCCGTCCGGCATCCAGCCCATATTGGCTCGCACGTCGCGGGGGTCGGTAACGGGGTCGATCCCGCCGATGCGGATAGAACCGGCGTCCGGAGCGAGGAGGGTCGCCAGCATGAGCAGGAGCGTGGTCTTGCCGGCACCATTGGGACCGACCAGCGCGGTTACCTCACCGGGCCGAGCCAGCAGGTCGATGTGCTCGACCGCGAGCACCGTCCCGAAGGCCCGCCGCACTCCGGTGACCTCGATCCCGGCTGCCGCATCCATGGGCCCCGCCCTTGCTATAGAGAAGTCGCAGCAACGGATGTCGCTGCGACAAGAATGTAACGGGTTGGCCCTCCGCGCAGCGGCTTTTCGTCGCGCGTCAGGGGTCACGATCTGTACACGTAACATTGAGCCCGATGAGTACGACGAGCGCAGCGCCAGCGACCGGACGCACCACCCTCTCGAGTGCGACCGGACGCGGGGCCGTTCCTGTGGTGGTCGCGGAGGCCAGGAGGCGAAGGTCCTTCGCCATCATCAGTCACCCGGACGCGGGCAAGTCGACCCTCACCGAGGCCCTTGCCCTTCACGCCCACGTCCTGAACCGAGCGGGGGCGGTGAACGGCAAGGACAACCGCGGTGGCACGGTGTCGGACTGGATGGACATCGAGCGCGAACGCGGTATCTCGATCACTTCTGCGGCGTTGCAGTTCACCTACCGCGACACCGTGATCAACCTGGTCGACACCCCTGGGCACGCTGACTTCTCCGAGGACACCTACCGGGTGCTCTCGTCCGTCGATGCGGC
>JBDTOA010000233.1:0-3609 GCA_039933475.1 Dermatophilaceae bacterium | reverse complement strand
CAGGTAGCCCTCGACGAGGTTCGGCGGCATGGGCTCGTAGCCGTGGGGGGTCCTGGTGAAGGCGCCGGTCCCGTGAGAGACGGATCTCAGGTCGATCGCGTAGCGGGTGATCTCGGTCTCAGGCACCTCGGCCTTGATCGTGCTGCGCCCAGAGGTGTCCGGCTCGGTTCCGACCACGCGGCCCCGGCGGGTCTGGAGATCAGTCATCACCGCCCCGACGTACTCGTCAGCGACGACGACACAGACGGAGTCGACAGGTTCGAGCAACGTCACGGTCTGTGGAGACGCCGCGTCCTTGAGAGCGAGGGCCCCCGCTGTCTGGAAGGCCATGTCGCTGGAGTCAACCGAGTGGGACTTCCCGCCGGTCAGGGAGACTCGCAGGTCGATCATCGGGAACCCCGCGATACAGCCTCGTTCGAGCTGCGTGCGAATACCCTTCTCAACGCTGCTGATGAACTGACGCGGCACCGTCCCGCCGACCACCTTGTCAACGAACTCGAACCCGGCACCTCGCTCGAGAGGCTCGACCGTGACCTCGCACACGGCGTACTGCCCGTGCCCACCGCTCTGCTTGATGTGCCGCCCATGACCGCTGGCCGTCGTGACGAAGGTCTCGCGCAGGGCCGCCCGGAGGGGCACCGTCTCGACGTTGACGCCGTAACGGTCCCGCAGCCGGACCAGCAGAACGTCCACATGGGCCTGGCCCATCGTCCAGAGGATCACCTGGTGCGTCTCCGGGTTGTGCTCAAGCCGCATGGTGGGGTCTTCAGCCACCAGCCGTGCCAGGCCGCTCGCCAGCTTGTCCTCATCGGACTTGGTCGCCGCAGTGATTGCCACAGGCAACAAGGGGTCCGGAAACATCCACGGCTCGACCAGGACCGGCGACTCCTTGCTGCTCAACGTGTCGGTGGTCTCGGCCTTCGTCAGCTTGGCCACCATGCAGATGTCACCGGCGATTGCCACCCCCTTGGGACGCAGCACGTCTCCCAGGGGCGAGGACAGCAGCCCGACGCGCTCATCTTCATCGTGACCAGCGTGTCCGGCCAGTCGTTCGCCAGCGGCGAGACGGTCAAGGTGACCCGACACGTGCACCACCGAGTCCGGGCGAAGTGTCCCGCTGAACACTCGGACGACACTGACCCGGCCGACATACGGATCACTGGTCGTACGAACGACTTCGGCCACCAGGTTGCCGTTCGGGTCGCACTGCAAGGGCGAAAGGGGGCGTCCGTTGGGCGTCATCGCTGCCGGCAGCGGGTGCAGGGTCGGCGCTGGAAAGGCTTTGGTGAGCAGATGGAGAAGCTCTACCGTGCCGACGCCCGTCTCGGTGGACACGGGGATCACCGGATGGAAGCGGCCGCGCGAGACCGCGGTCAGCAGGTCCGCCTCCACGACGTCGATGTCCACCTCCTCACCGCCGAGGTATCGATCGAGAAGCGTGTCGTCCTCGGACTCCTGGATGATCGCCTCGATCAGGTCGGTCCGATGTCCTTCGATGAGCTCACGGTGCTCGGCGTCCGAGGCTCGAGCCACCATCCGGCCAGACGTGTAGTCGTAGATCTGCTGCGAGAGGAGCCCGAGGTTGCCGATGATTGACTCGTCGTCCGCATGAATCGGCAGATACAGCGCCATGACGCCCTCGCCGAAGACGCGCTGGCAGATGGCGAGGGTGTCCTCGAAGTCGGCTCGTCCGGCATCCAGCTTGGTCACGGCAACCGCCCGTGGCATCCCGATCGCCGCGCACTCCTCCCACAACAACATGGTGGCGCCATCGACACCATCGGAGGCGGAGATCACGAACAGGGCGGCGTCGGCTGCCCGCAGTCCTGCCCGTAGCTCACCGACGAAGTCTGGATAACCAGGCGTGTCAATGAGATTGAGCACGATGCCCTCATGCACAAGACAGGCCACAGAGAGCTGGACAGAGCGCTCATCCACGGCCGGCTTCGCCCGGTACTCCGGTGTGGTCGCGCCGATGAGGTGCTCGAACAGCGTCGTCTTCCCGGCGCCGCTATGTCCTACAAGCACGACGTTGCGGATGTCCTCCGGAGCGCTGGCCTGGGGGACGGGTGTGCCTACGGAACCTTTGGCGCTCATGGCGACACAATCGCGCCTCACGCGCGCCGGCACAACCCCGTGCTGAGGGTCAGTACTCTGGGCCCATCATGCTGAACCGATTCGCGCGCGCATTTTTCACCAAGCTGTTCACGCCGCTGGCCAGGCTTTTCCTCAAGCTCGGCATCAGCCCGGACGTCGTGACCATCGTGGGCACCATCGGCGTCTGCTCCGGAGCCCTGTTCTTCTACCCACGCCACGAGTTCTTCTGGGGCACGATCGTCGTGGTCTTCTTCGCCTTCTCAGACACCCTGGACGGCGTGATGGCTCGCCTGTCCGGACGGTCCAGCAAGTGGGGCGCCTACCTGGACTCGACCCTGGACAGGGTCGGTGACAGCGCGATCTTCGGCGGCCTCGTGCTCTGGTATGCCGGGGACGGGGCCACGCCGTCCATGGCCGCCCTGGCCCTGGCCTGCCTGATTCTGGGCAGCGTCGTCAGCTATGCCAAGGCCAGGGCCGAGGGCCTGGGCATGACCGCAAACGTTGGCATCGCCGAGCGGGCCGAGCGGCTTGTGGTGGTGCTGACCGCGACAGGTCTGGTGGGGCTGGGTGCGCCCGAGGTCCTGCTCACCGTCGTCCTGGCCCTGCTGGCGCTGGCAAGCCTGATCACCGTGGTCCAGCGGATGCTTGAGGTGCGCCGCCAGGCGTTCGACGTCGCGTGAGCGGGCTGGCTGAGCGCGCAACCCTCGTCGGTTACCGCACCGGATGGTTTCTCGTCCGACGGATGCCGGCTCGTCTGGCCTATCCCTGCTTCGACCTCCTTGCGGACGTTGCCTGGCGACGTGGCGGCAAGGGCGTCGAGCGGATGCGCAGCAACTACGCGACCGTTCGGCCCGAGCTGACCCAGGCCGAGCTCAACGCTCTGGTGCGCGCCGGGATGCGCTCCTACCTTCGCTACTGGTGCGACTCGTTCCGACTTCCCGACTGCAGCGTCGACGACCTGGTCGCAGGCGTCCGAGCAGTCGGTGACGGCCCGGTTCGGGACCAGCTCCGGTCGGGAAGATCCGCGGTCATCTTCCTTGGGCACATGGGCAACTGGGACTTCGGCGGTGCCTGGTCCACGACCCAGCTGGCTCCGGTGACCACTGTCGCGGAGCGGCTCAAGCCTGAGGAGCTCTTCGACGAGTTCGTCGGCTTCCGTGAAGGACTGGGCATGCGGATCATTCCGCTCACAGGTGGCGGTGACGTGTTCCGCGAGCTGACCAAGGCCTGCCGGGCCGGGGCGCTGGTGGCACTCCTGGCAGACCGCGACCTGACCCACGGGGGCATCGAGGTTGACTTCTGCGGCCAGCGGGCACGAATGGCGGTCGGTCCGGCGGCCCTCGCCCTCAACACCGGTGCCGCCCTCTACCCGTGCGTGGTGCACTACGAGCCGAACCCCCAGGGGTACGGCTGGCGCACTGTCGTGACCTTCCATGACCCGGTCTCCCCACCTGAGCAGGGCACCTCCCGGGAGAAGATCCAGGCGATGACCCAGGCCTGCGCCGATGTGCT
>JBDTOA010000232.1:0-3626 GCA_039933475.1 Dermatophilaceae bacterium | reverse complement strand
TCCCCATCATCAGCCCGGCCATGATGGTCAGGATCTGCTTGTGCGAGAGCGGCCCATGGGCTGCGGGTGCCGGCATCGTGGCAGCGGTTGCCATCAGTGCTCCTTCTTCGTGGTGTCGGGGATTGCCTCGCCGGATGGGGTGACCGCCGCCGTCGGCGGGAAGGCGATTGACTTGAACTGGTCTCTGGAGGCCTCGAACGACGTCGCGAACCGGGTGAGCTGACGGTTGAAGGCATCGGCCTCGGCGGGTTCCCAGTCCTGCAGCATCTGCCGGAACCACTCACCCCGTCCGGCCTGCAGGCGTTCGACCAGATCCCTGCCCTCGGCACTGAGCGAGACGACATATGCCCGGCCGTCCAGGGGGTCCGCGTCCTTCTCCAGCAGTCCGTGGGACGCCAGCAAAGTCACCTGCCTGCTCACGGTTGAGACATCCGAGTGGATGCAGTCGGCCAGCAGGGAGACACGGCGCGGCCCTTCGACGAGGTTGAACAGGATCGGGTATGACGCGGGCTCGACTCCCGGGTGAACCTTGGGGGCGTGCTGTCGCATCGACTGGAAAAGCTTCATGACGCGGACCAGCTCGTTGCTGAGGTGGGTCGCGCTCTCCAGACTGATGGCCATCATTGCTCCAGGGCAGGGGAAAACAGGAATTTGCTTGCGACATACAAATATCACAACAAGTTGTAGGGCGCAACCAAGTGTCCCCCCCTGGGCGCGCGGCGACCCTAAGGTGTTGACATGACTTCGGGGCGGGATGCTGGTCCGCGGGGCTCGAGGCTGCCCTTGATCCTGGCGACGGCTGTCTTCGCGGTTGCCGTGGCCGTCGTCGTCCCGGCCGGCCTCCTCGGTCGCGTGTTCGCCGCACCCGTCGACGGTCTGCCCGACGCCGGGGTGGTCGTCCGCTGGGGGCTGCCGATCGCGCGAGCAGTTCACGACCTGGCTGCCGCGAGCACTGTCGGTCTGCTCGTCGTAGCGGCCACGATCATCCCCGAGGCACGCCAGACGTCCCGGCGGATCACCGCCGCCAGATACGCAAGCGTCTCAGGAGTCGTATGGGTGGTGGCGGGCCTGCTTGGGCTGGTCTTCTCCTTCGCCAGCATCTCGGGAACCCAGATCACCGACCCTGCCTTCGCCAGCCAGCTGCAGGCCTTCGTCCTTCAGATCGACGTCCTTCGCGTCGCGGCGATCAGCTCGGCGATGGCCCTGGTGGTGACAGCCGGCGCCGCGTTCGTCAGGCGCCGCTCTGGAATGGTCGCTCTCGCGGCGCTCGCCATCCTGGCCATCCTCCCGCTTGCTTTGGCAGGCCACGCGGCTGGCGCCGGGAGTCACGACACAGCCGTCGATGCCCTTGCCGTGCACCTGGTTTCGGCGCTGCTGTGGGTTGGCGGGCTGTTGGCGCTGGCGATGCTGCGGCCGATTCTCGGGTCGGCTCTTGCGGTCAGCGTTCAGCGTTACTCGAAGCTCGCCGGCTGGTGCTTCGTTGCCGTCGCCGCGTCGGGGGCAGCCAACGCCTGGATCCGGATCGGCTCGATCGGCAACCTCGCCTCGAGCTACGGCGCGCTGGTGATCCTCAAGGTGGTCGCCCTGGTCGCCCTCGGCATAGCGGGCTGGCAGCAGCGTTCACGAGTGGTCAGCCGGATTGCCTCGGATCCCCTCGCCGGACGGCTCTTCGCTCGCCTTGCGATCGTCGAGCTCGTCGTCATGAGCTCCGCCTTCGCCTTGGGGACGGCCCTGGCCCGCAGCGAGCCCCCGGTCCCCAGCACGCCACCTAGCCTGGGCGGCCTGGATCCCGCGTTCTGGCTGACCGGCTATCCCGCCCCCACGGGCCCACTTTCCTGGGGCAGATGGCTCACCGTCTGGAGCATCGACTGGCTGTGGCTGGGAGTCGCGGTAGTCGCCGTCGCCCTGTATCTGTCGGGCACCCGCCGGATGCGCGCCCGTGGCGACTCCTGGCCCGCGATGAGAACCATCGGCTGGGTCCTGGGCTGGGCACTGGTCGTCTGGGCCACCTCTGGGGCGCCAGGCGTCTACGGACGGGTCCTGTTCTCGGTCCACATGCTGCTGCACATGACGGTCTCGATGGTGGCGCCGATCCTGATGGTGCTCGCAGCCCCGGCCACCCTCGCCCTCCGCACGCTGACGCCGCGACCGGACAACACCCTGGGTCCCCGCGAGCTGCTGCTCGGCCTGCTCCACTCCCGGTTCCTCACCGTGATCGCTAATCCGATCGTCGCAGCCGCCATCTTCTTCGGCAGCCTGGTCGGTTTCTACTTCACGCCTTTGTTCGAGCTGGCGCTAAGAACCCACACCGGGCATGTCCTGATGACCGCCCATTTCCTGCTGGCCGGATACCTCTTCGCGTGGGTGCTCGTCGGCATCGACCCCGGGCCCAGGCGCTGGCCACCCTCCCTAAGACTGGTCATCCTCTTCGTCACGATCTCGTTCCACGCCTTCTTCGGCGTCGCGCTCACGACCGGCACGACGGTTCTGGCGCCGGCTTTCTACCGTGCCCTGCACCTGCCGTGGACCGTGGACCTGCTTGCGGACCAACGCAACGGGGGCGCCGTGGCCTGGGGTGTCGGTGAGCTCCCGACCTTGGTGCTGGCGCTGCTGGTCACCCTCGCGTGGGTGCGCTCCGACGCCGCCGAGAGCACGCGGCTGGACCGGCAGGCCGATCGTGACGAGGACGCCGAGCTGAAGGCATACAACGCCCATCTGGCATCGCTTTCGCGGCAGTCCGAAAAGGCGGAGCCAACCTCGACCCCGGGAGACTGAAGTGCGCATCGCCGTTATCCAGCTCGCGTATGACGACCGGGAGCCTGTCGCTGAAAGGGTCACCCGGGCCGCTGATCTCGTTCGCGCCCAGGCGGGGCACGACCTCGTCGTCCTGCCGGAGCTCTGGTCGCCAGGTGGTTTCTCCTACCCGACCTGGTCCGAGCGAGCTGAAGCCCTGGACGGCCCCGTCGCCTCGGCGATGTCAGTCGCTGCAAGGGATGCCGGCGTGATGCTGCATGCGGGTTCGATCATCGAGCGTCCGGCCGACGGACTACCAGGGCCCGAGGGCAAGGAGCTCTGGAACACCTCTCTGGTCTTCGCGGCCGACGGGTCCCTGGCCGCCACCTACCGCAAGATCCACCGGTTTGGTTTCGGCCGGGGTGAGCCAGCCCTCCTGGAGGCGGGTGACGCCCTCTCGCTGGTCGACGTGCCCGACTCGACGCCAGGCGCCGAGCCTGCCCGTGCGGCGCTGTCAACGTGCTACGACCTGAGGTTCCCCGAGCTGTATCGGGCCCAGCTTGATGCGGGCGCAACACTGTTCGTCATACCGGCGGCGTGGCCTACGGCTCGGGTCCGCCACTGGACGCTATTGGCACACGCCCGGGCCATCGAGAACCAGTGCGTCGTGGTGGCCTGCAACACGGCAGGTACGCACGCCCGGGTCGAGATGGGCGGGCACAGCCAGGTGGTGCTGCCGACGGGCGACGTCGCTGCAGTGGCCGGTAGCGGCGAGCAGGTGCTCAGCGTCGACGTCGACATGAGCGTGGTCAGCGAGTACCGCACCAGCTTTCCGGTCCTGCGCGATCGCCGGCTACCCCTGGCGTCGAGCGAGGGGTAGCCGGTCGTTGCCG
>JBDTOA010000231.1:0-3640 GCA_039933475.1 Dermatophilaceae bacterium | reverse complement strand
GGATGCCCTCGATCGTGCGCACGTTGTTGGTGACGTCCTCGCCGGTGCGGCCGTCCCCGCGGGTGGCAGCCCGGACCAGCCGGCCGCGCTCGTAGAGCAGGTTGATGGCCAGGCCGTCGATCTTGAGCTCGCACAGAAAGTGGTATGCCGTGCCGTCACCTTCGGACTCCACGTCCCGCTCGACCCGTGCCTCCCACGCAAGAAGCTCCTGGGCGCTGAAGGCGTTGTCCAGGCTGAGCATCCGCTCGAGGTGCTCGACAGCTGCAAAGTCCGTCGAGAATGCCGCGCCAACCTGCTGCGTCGGGCTGTCCGGGGTGCGCAGCTCCGCGTACTGGTCCTCCAGCGCGGTCAGCCGGCGCACAAGCCCGTCATACTCGCCGTCGCTGATGGTTGGCGCATCCTTGACGTGGTAGCTGAACTGGTGAGCACGCACCTGTTCCGCAAGCTCGGTCCACTCGTGGCGGACGTCATCGGGAACGTCGGTCGGGAGCTCGGTCACAGGGTTATCTTGCCGCACACCACCGACATCTCACCGGCGTTTGGATCGCCCGATCAGCACTGCGGCGCAAAGGACGACAGCTGCGCCGGCGAACTGGGGCCACTGCAGCCGTTCGCCGAGCACCAGGACGCCAAGGGCCACGGACACAACCGGAATCAGGTAGGTGACCGAGGCCCCGACCGTGGGACCGGCCGCCCGGACGACGTCGTACTGGAAGGACATGGCGATCCCGGTGCCGACGACGCCCAGGGTCAGGACAGCAAGCAAGGGCAGGAGGACTGAGCCGCCGGCCGTGTTGGCGTGCAGGGACCACGGCGCTGCCAGGCCCAGGCGAGCATGTTGGGTGAGCCACCAGATCGTGAGGGCGACCAGCATCTGGCCGGCCGAGGTCAGCATCTGCGCGGTCGGCAGGGTCAGGCCGCCGAAGTCCGTCCAGCTCAGGAAGCGCTTGGTGTAGGTCCAGCCCAGACCGTAGGACATGCCGGCCACCAGTGTGATGCCGAAGCCCAGGAGGTCAGGCCGGCCCTGGGCCTGCCACGGCTGCATGATCATGAGCACACCCGCGAAGCCGATGAGCACCCCGACGATCTTGCGCGCTCCGATCGGGTCGTTTCGAAGGAGCATGAGGCTGAACAGCACGGTGGCGATCGGGGTGATCGAGTTGCCGATGCCGGCCAGCGCCGAGCTGACCCGCTCCTCGCCCAGCGCGAACAAGGTGAACGGCAGGCTGCCCAGGAAGAAGCCGGTCACCATCAGGTGTCCCCAGGTGCGCCTGTCCCGGGGCAGCCGCCCACGCGAGGCAGTCAGCAGGAGAAGCAGAACGGTGGCGCCGCTGAAAATACGCAAACTCGAGATCTGAACAGGCGCAAGAGATCTCAGACCGATCTTCATCAGCATGAAGCTTGAGCCCCAGATGAATGCCAGGGCCGTGAACTTGACCTGCCAGGGCACCCGGGTGACCTTCATCGTGCCGGCGGGGACAGCGGTCTCTCTGGTGGTGGCAGCCATGTGATGGTCAGCTCCCTGCGGTCTCGGTCAGCGCGCGGGCCGCGTCCACGGCCAGCTGTTGAACGCTGCGAGCCCCCTGCGGTGTGAGTCCCGCCAGACCACAGGCCGGCGTGAGGGTCACGCCGGACAGGTCCGGCAAGGGCAGCCCGACGCTGTGCCAGGCTGCGACCAGCGGGCTGAAGACGTCTTTGACCTTGGTGTCGACGCTCTCGTTGAGGTCGGTCGGGACCACACCTGCCCACAGCGCCACCCCGGACTCGATGGTGGCGGCGACCGACTCCCAGCCCCGGGGGCCCAGCAAAGAGGTATCCAGCGAGACGGCCTTGACACCCGTGTCCCTCAGCAGCACCAGCGGCACGTCGCCTGCACAGCAGTGAACGACGGTATGGCGGTCGCCCGCGGCCGCGATGACCTCGCCGAGTCCCTCGGCCGCGACGGTGGGGTCGATCGCGCGGATCCGGCCGAAGCCAGATGCCGTGGGCAGCTCCCCGGAAAGGACAGAGGGCAGGCCCGGCTCGTCGATCTGGACCACGAAGCTGGCCTTCGGGACCAGCCGTGCGAGCTCGGCGAGATGGACGCTGAGCCCCTCAGCCAACGAGGCAATCAGGTCGCGGGTGGCGCCGGCGTCAACGACCGAACGTTCGCCGCGGTGCAGCCAGATCGAGGAGGCGAGAGTCCAGGGTCCGGCGATCTGCACCTTGAGGTCACCGTCGTAGCCGTCGAAGGCTTCGGCCAGCTCGTCGAGGTCCTGACGGAGAAGGGCGGACGTGCGATGGGCGTCGCGCCCGGGCCGGTCGACGAACCGCCACCCCATCGGCTGCAGGTCGACCGCCAGCTCGGCCAGCAGCCCGGCACCTCGGCCGATGATGTCGGCTCCGGGCCCGCGCGCGGGAAGCTCTGGCAGGTAGGGAAGCCCGTCCTCGCTGAGCAGGTCGCGAACGGCGGACAACGCATTGCGAATGTCGGAGCCCGGCCACGACCCGATCCCGCTGGCTCTGCTCACGCCGAGAGCCTAACCGGCCGTCGCGGGCCGGCTGGCAGTCGCTCGCCTGCCGGACGATGCCTTGGCGATGGTGGCGGACCCGATCACGCGGGTGCCGTCGTACAGGACCACGGACTGTCCGGGCGCGACGCCGCGGATTGGACGCTCGAGCCGGACCTCGACCTGGTCACCCTGCGCCCAGGCCGACGCCGGGACCTCCGCCCCGTGGGCTCGAACCTGCGCGCCCACGGCTACGACACCCTCAGGCGCCGGGCCACACCATCTGGCATGGTTCCCCGTGAGCACGTCAACCCCGAGCAGCTCTGCGGTTCCGACCACGACGGTGTTGGTGGAGGGCTGCACCTCAACCACATAGCGGGGTTCGCCACCGGCCGCTGGCTGACCAAGACGGAGGCCACGGCGCTGCCCGACCGTGAACGCGTAGGCACCCGAGTGCTCCCCAAGCGTGGTGCCGTCAGCATCGACGATGTTGCCGGGCTGCTCGCCCAGCCGATCGGTCAGCCACCTGCGGGTGTCGCCGTCGGGGATGAAACAGATGTCGTGGCTGTCCGGCTTGGCCGCGACGAAGAAGCCGTGCGCCGCGGCCTCCTGGCGGATCTGCAGCTTGGTGGTGTCGCCCAGCGGGAAGAACGACCGGGCCAGCTGCAGCTCATCGAGCACGCCCAGGACGTAGGACTGGTCCTTGGACATGTCGAGGGCGCGATGCAGCTCCCTTGCCCCAGAGGCAGTTTCGACGATCTGGGCATAGTGACCGGTCGCCACGGCGTCGAATCCCAGGGCCAGAGCCTTGTCCAGCAGGGCCGAGAACTTGATCTTCTCGTTGCACCGAAGACAGGGGTTGGGCGTGCGACCGGCGGCATACTCGGCGATGAAGTCCTCGACCACGTCGGACCTGAAGCGGGCCGCCATGTCCCAGACGTAGAAGGGGATCCCGAGCATGTCGGCCACCCGCCGGGCATCGCCGGCGTCCTCTATCGTGCAGCATCCGCGAGCGCTCTCGCGCAAGGTGGCGGCGTTCTGGCTCAAGGCCAGATGGACACCGACGACCTCGTGCCCCGCCTCGAGCATCCGCGCCGCAGCCACCGCCGAGTCGACGCCGCCGCTCATCGCGGCAACGACGCGCATCAGCG
>JBDTOA010000230.1:0-3653 GCA_039933475.1 Dermatophilaceae bacterium | reverse complement strand
ACGTAGCCCTGGCCGAAGCGCTGAACGTTGTGTTGGTGACGGCCGATGCGAGACTATCCCGGGCACCGGGCGTCCGCTGCGAGGTCGAAGTCCTGGCCCGTCCGAGCACCCACGCTGGAGATGCCCCGTAAGCATCGATCGGCGGATCACTGTTGAGACTGGTCTCGGGTCAGGTCGAGCAGGAGTGCCCCATCTCGAATTGGCAGCCAGGTGGGGCTGGTACGCCGGAGAAACCCGCGGCGACGCACTCGTCATACTGAGGCCGTCGCCTCTGCGGCGGCCTCCACAGCGGGGTGTCACGAGCTCAACGAATGGTGGTCGCAATGCCGGAAATTGTCTGGGGAGACGTTCCAACCTGGCTCACGAGCCTTGGCTCGCTCGGGGCACTCATCTTTGCCGTGATGGCAGTCCTGAGTACCCGCAAGACCTTCCAGCTCGAGTCCACCCGTGATCAGGCCATCGGCGAGGCCAAGCTCGAGCAAGACGCCTTCACGCGTCGAGCCCAGGCAGCGCTCGTATCCACCTGGTGGGGGCAGTCTCACGAGGCAAGGGTCTCTTCTGGGAATCCCGACTCCGGCTGGGGCGCCTATCTTCGAAATGCCTCGGAGGCGCCGATCTACAAGGCCCAGATGACGGTGACCCACACCAATCTCAACCATGGCCGGGCAGCCATTCGGCGGGCGGTCGTGCCTCCCGGCCCCTCGTCCACCTTCATCCCGATCCAGATGCCGGTTCACGTCGCCAACGGAAGTCATCATGACCACTTCGCCGACTACCGGGTGAGCCTGCGGTTCACCGATGCCGGGGGGTTGCGCTGGATTCGCGACGAGTATGGCGCCCTGAAGCAGCTCGAATCCGCCCTGGTCATCTGGACGAGCCCGGAGACAGCAGAGGTCCTCGCGCCGTTCACAGCCGAGTTCCTGGCGACCTATGGTGTCTCCGCCAGCTTCGACAACTCCTTGATCGAGTCCCGGCTGGAGGCGCGGTTCCTGAAGGCCAGTGACGACCCGAACGGTGAAGGCTGCCCTGACATTCTGGTGGGAACCCACGACTGGCTGGGGAACCTGCTCAAGCATGAGGCGATAGAGCCGATCGTCCTGACCGACGGGTATCACGCGGAGTTCCCCGACTCGAAATGGGCGTTGGACGCGCTCTCACTGGACGGAAAGACCTATGGGGTCCCGTCCTCACTGGACACGGTCGCCCTGATCCGCAATCTCGACCTGGCTCCTGACCTGCCCGACACTTTCGAGCAGCTCCTTGTGACCGGTCGTGCCCTTCGCGACGCCGGCCAGGTGCAGGAGATCCTCAGCGTTCCCGTTGGTGCCAGCGGCGACCCCTTCCTCGCGTGGCCGCTGATCAGCAGTGCCGGTGGCTGGCTGTTCGGACAACGAGGCGACGGCAGCTGGGACAGCAGCATCCTTGGCGTCAACACCCCGGAGACGATCGCGGCCTTCGAGAAGATCCGCACGCTCGGTGAGCTCGGCATTCTTCGGCCCGAAGTCGGCGGCGCCCAGGCCGTGGACGACTTCCTGACCGGCCGGTCGGCATTTCTCCTGGCCACCTCGGGTGTGGTCTCTCTTGCCACCGACGCCGGCATACGTTTTGCCGTCAGCCAGGTGCCGCCCTTTGAGAATGGCAAGGTCCCGCAGTCGTTTGTCGCCGTCTATGCGTTCTTCGTGGCACGCAACGGACGCAACCGGCTGATCGCCTCGGACCTGGCTCCGGACTATCTGTCACGGCCTGAGGTGGTCGAGCAGTTCGGCAAGTCGCTGCACGTGGTGCCGAGGGAGATCACGCCGACCATGGACCCGGCCATCGCGACCTTCCATGCGCTGTGTTGCCAGGGGGTGGCGATGCCGTCGTTTGCCCAGATGCGGGGAGTGTGGGACCTCCTTGGCGCCGCGGAGGTCAAGCTGATCCACGGAGAAGAATCCGCACCGGTCGCGAACCAGCTCGCCGAGGACATTTCGACCCTCTTCGCCTAGGGGTTGGGCTTGGGCCGCGGGTAGCCCAGAGGCTTGAACGTCTTCTTGATGGCACGGATCGCCTCGACGGTCCAGGCCTGGGTCTCCTGAGCCGGTTTCTCGATCCGGTAGGAGTTGCTGAAGTGGTCACGCTCGCCGTCGTAGACATCCACCAGCCTGCGGATCGTCAGGTCAGCGGCCTGGGTTGAGTTGTCTCCAGGCACGAACTCTGCGAAGAATCCCAGGGTGTCGACGACCCGCCATACGCGCGTATCCAGATCGCGGGCAAGGTCGGGGTATCCGGCACGGTCGAGCTCGGCCGCGATGGCCCGGTTGTCCCAGGGCCAGACGCTTCCGCAGTGATAGGACCGGGGTGCGAAGCGAACTTCCCGGCTCGAGAGGGTCCTGATGCCGTTTCGGTCCAGGAGCTCGTCCGAGAAGAGCGTGGCGACCATGGCCTTTCGTCTTCGCAGCAGCTCAGGGTCGTCTCCGGCCAGCAGGCTCAGGGCATGGCCCATGTTGGAGGTCCGCACGGCCAGCGGCCGCAGCTCTCCGCTCTGACCTCGATCGGTGGCGAGCGCAAAATACCCACCTCGTTCGTCGTCGATCCAGAACACGCCCAGCACCGTGGATCTCAGGTGATCCGCCAGCGCTCGAAAGATTGATGCCTCCGCCAGTGACTCTGGCCGCTCCAGCTGCACCGAGCTGCCTTGCGCCGCCTCGCGATCGGAGAACTCCGCCAGGGCCACGAGCGTCTTGTAGGCGAGTGCCTGGACCTCGATGGACGCGATGCCGTCGTGGTGGTTGGCGTAGCTTCCATCGGCGTGCATGTAGCTCTCCGGCGTGTCCTTCCAGGCCTGGTTCCAGATGCCGCGGGGCTGGCGCATTGTGAACTCGAGCAGCCCCTCGGGGTTCTCGTTCAGTCGCCTCACGAGCCAGGCCGTGGCCGCTTCGAGCGCATGGCGAACCGTGTGCGGCCGAGAGTCGCGCCCGACGTAGCTCTCGTCCAGGAATGCCGGGTTGTCCCGGGCAACCCGCAGGACCGCCAGGACGAACATCGGTGTGGAGTCAACGGCGCCGTAGTGAGGCCACTGCCAGTGGTTGACCTCGGTGATGTGGGCGGCGACGGGGTCGCCGGCCTCGGGCGCCCAGTGAATGATCCGGCCGGGCTCCTCCTCACTTGCCGAGTTCACCTCGGTGCCCTGCAGCTCCGCCAGCTGGTGAACAGTCGCCCTCAGAAGCAGCGGGAAGTCGTCGTAGAGCTGAGTTCCCAGGTGCAGGGCATCGCGCCCGAACAGCGCCTGGAGCAGTCCGAGCTGTGCCTCGTCCTGGTGTTCGGCCAGAGGCTCGGCGGCGTAGCCAGGACCGTTGGCTCCGATGTCGCGAAGCCGAGAGGAGCCGGTCAGGCTCATCAGCGCCCGGGACGAGGACGGGTGGGCGCGGAGGGGGCGGTCCGGCTCAGGTTCCTCGAAGGCATCGCCGACGAAGATGACTCGCTGGAACGGGAGCAGGAAGGGCAACAGGTCAGGAACGTGATCCCGAAGGTCGGGCAGCTTGCTCAGGGGAACGCCGTCGAAAGTCTTTCCCTCGAACCCGAAGAGTCCGGGGCCCACTTCCTGCCCAGGGCTCGAAGTGTTGCGGTTCATGGTGGAACCACCGTACTGCCCGGAGGCGGGGACCTTGCCT
>JBDTOA010000229.1:0-3666 GCA_039933475.1 Dermatophilaceae bacterium | reverse complement strand
AGGGCTGCACCCTTGCGCAGGTTGTCACCACAGACGAACAGGTCGATGGAGTTGGGGAAGTCCAGCGACTGCCGAATACGGCCAACGAAGGTCGGGTCGGATCCGACGACATCGGCCGGCGTCGGCCACTCGCCTGCGGCGGGGTCGTCCAGTGCGACGACCGAGGGTGCCTCGACGAGGGCCTGACGAGCGGCATCTGCGGTCAGTGGCTTCTCGAACACCGCGTGCACCGCGAGTGAATGAGTGGTGATCACCGGGACGCGCACGCAGGTCGCTGACACCTTGAGGTCGGGGATACCCAGGATCTTGCGCGACTCGTTGCGCACCTTGAGCTCCTCGGAGCTCCAGCCGCCTTCTTTCAGCGAGCCAGCCCACGGGATCACGTTTAGTGCGAGCGGGGCAGGGAATGGTGAGTCCTCGCCTAGCTTTTCGTTGACTGCTGCCCTCACGTTGCCGGCATGCTGCCCGGCCTCGCGATTGCCGGAGAGCACAGCGAGCTCGTCGTAGAGGCGGTCGATACCGGGCTGGCCAGCTCCCGAGGCGGCCTGGTAGGAGGCGACAACAAGCTCCTTGAGACCCCAACCAGCATGCAGCGCGCCAAGGGCGTCCATCATCGTCAGCGTCGTGCAGTTGGGGTTGCTGATGATCCCCTTGGGCCGGTTGCGCACCTGTGCGGGGTTGACCTCCGGCACGACCAGCGGAACGTCGGGATCCATCCGGAAGGCACCCGAGTTGTCAACGACCACTGCGCCGTGCGCCACCGCTATGGGGGCCCACTCCGCCGAGATCTCGTCAGGCACGTCGAACATCGCGACGTCGGTCCCGTCGAAGACCTCAGGGGTGAGCTCCTGCACCACAAGCTCCTCGCCCCTGACCTTGAGAACCTTTCCGGCCGAGCGAGCGGATGCGACAAGGCGGATCTCACCCCAGACGTCCTCGCGCTGACTCAGGATGCTGAGCATGACGGTGCCGACTGCCCCTGTCGCGCCAACAACAGCAAGCGTGGGTTTGCGAGTGCTCATCGTCCCGTACCTCCGTAGACCACGGCTTCGCCATTGGCGGAGTCAAGGCCAAAAGCCGTGTGCACAGCGCGCACGGCGTCGTCGAGCTGGTCGTCCCTGGTGACGACAGAGACGCGAATCTCCGAGGTGGAGATCATCTCGATGTTGATACCCGCATCGGCGAGCGCCTTGAAGAAGGTGGCTGACACGCCAGGGTGCGATCGCATGCCCGCACCCACCAGCGAGAGCTTGCCGATGTGGTCGTCATAAAGCAGCGAGGCGAAGCCGACACCGGGCTGGATCCGCTTGAGTGCCTGAACGCCGACCTGTCCATCGGTCTTCGGCAGGGTGAAGGAGATGTCGGTCAGGCCCGTCTCCACCGCCGAGACGTTCTGCACGATCATGTCGATGTTGATCTCGGCAGCTGCGCAGGCCTGAAAGATCTCGGCCGCTGTGCCGGGGTGGTCCGGCACGCCGACGACGGTGATCTTGGCTTCGCTGCGGTCGTGTGCGACGCCGGCAATGATCGGGGCTTCCACGTTGTCTCCTTGTTCGTCTGTTGGTTTGCTGACGACGAGGGTGCCCGCACGGTAGGAGAACGAGGACCTGACGTGGATCGGCATGTCGAAGCGCCGTGCGTACTCCACGCATCGCAGATGCAGGATCTTTGCCCCGCAGGCCGCCATCTCAAGCATCTCCTCGTTGGAGATCCGGTCGATCTTTCGGGCGGTGGGCACGATCCTGGGGTCGGCGGTGAAGATGCCGTCGACGTCGGTGTAGATCTCGCAGACGTCGGCGTGCAGTGCCGCAGCGAGCGCCACAGCAGTGGTGTCCGAACCGCCCCGGCCCAGCGTGGTGATGTCCTTGCTGTCGGCGCTGACACCTTGGAAGCCGGCCACGATAGTGATGTCTCCGTTGGCCAGCGCGTCCTTGATGCGGCCCGGGGTGACGTCGATGATGCGCGCCTTGCCGTGCGAGGAGTCGGTGATGACCCCGGCCTGGGATCCGGTGAACGAGCGCGCGGTATGCCCGAGGTTGGCGATCGCCATGGCCACCAATGACATCGAGATGCGCTCACCAGCAGTCAGGAGCATGTCCATCTCCCGCGCGGGCGGCAAAGGGCTTACCTGCTGGGCCAGGTCGAGCAGCCCGTCGGTGGTGTCGCCCATGGCAGAGACCACGACGCAGACCTCGTTGCCCGCCTTGCGAGTCTCGACGATCCGCCGAGCGACGCGCTTGATGCTCTCGGCATCGGTGAGGGACGACCCGCCATACTTCTGAACGACCAAGCTCACAGTGAGGCTCCGGTTTGCGGTAGACGGCGAGAGGCCAGTTTACGTGTTGCCAACCCGGCGTGAACGGCCAGCACGTATGCCGAGACGTTCCCCGGTGCCTGCAGTCTGTCCCTGAATCACAAGGAGACAACCAGCGGGGTGAGCATTATGTCCGGCAGATCGCGCTGAACGGACTGCAACCGCCACCGGTCGCTGAAGACGGCCAGCAACACGCCGTCACTGCGCGAGAGCACCTCGACCGCACGCTGGCCGCGGAGCTGCTCGCTGCCCTCGGCATCAGTGCGTCGGGCCAGGGTGTACTCCAGGCGGTCGAGCGAGATTGGCGAGTTGAACTCGCCAGCCATGCGGTGCTCGGCAACCTCGAACTGCATGGGCCCGACTGCGGCCAGAACCGGCGCCTGGTCGCCTCGAAGATCCGAGCGAAGCACCTGGACCACACCTTCGTGGTCAAGCTGCTCGATACCGCGCCGGAACTGCTTGTACCGGCTGGAGTCCTTGGCGCGAGCCACGGCGAAGTGCTCGGGCGAGAAGGACGGTATCGGCGGGAAGGTGACCGGCTCCTCGACATACAGGGTGTCACCCACCCGAAGAGCGTTGGCGTTGACCAGGCCGACGACGTCGCCAGGGAAGGCGATGTCGAGGCTGGTGCGTTCGCGACCCATCACGTGCTGGGCGTACTTGGTGGCAAAGGGGCGGTTGGTCCCCGAGTGGGTGACGACCATTCCTCGCTCAAAGATGCCCGAGCAGATGCGAATGAAGGCGAGGCGGTCGCGGTGAGCCACATTCATGCCGGCCTGGATCTTGAAGACGAAGGCGCTGAAGGGTGAGTCGATCTCGCGCGGCTTGCCATCGGCGTCCGGTCGGGCCACCGGTGCCGGAGCGAGGTCGACCAGAGTGTCGAGCAGGAAGCGGACACCGAAGTTGAGGACTGCAGAGCCGAACATCACCGGGGTGCTGGTAGCCGCCAGAAACCCTTCGGGATCGTGACCGGCGCCGGTGGCAACGATCAGGTCGCTCTCCTCCACCGCTTGCAACCAGGCCTCGCCCTCGAGGGCTTCGGCCGCTTCAGGCTCGAGGTGAGCCTCGGGAGCCACCGTTGCTCCACCGTCGGTCCGGGTGAACTTGAGGTACTCCCCCGTCAACATGTCCAGTACGCCGCGGAAGTCGCCGGCTATGCCCACGGGCCAGTTCAACGGTGCCGGCTGCAGCCCGGTCCGCTCGCTGATCTCGTCCATCAGGTCAAGGGCCTCGCGGCCCGGCCGGTCCCACTTGTTGATGACCGTGATGATCGGGATGTTGCGGTGCTTGCACACCTCGAACAGCTTCATGGTCTGGATCTCGAGACCCTTGGCCGCGTCCACGAGCATGAC
>JBDTOA010000228.1:0-3667 GCA_039933475.1 Dermatophilaceae bacterium | reverse complement strand
CCCAGCCACCCGCCATACTGGGGACGTCTGCGGACACATGCCGCCAGACGCACCCCGCCACCCGCCATACCAGGGACGTCTGCGGACACATGCCGCCAGACGCACCCAGCCACCCGCGCCTCAGATCCAGCTGACGTGCTGTCGCAGATACAGGTAGCCGATGAAGGCGAAGGTGTCGAGCAGGAAGTGGGCCAGGACCAGCGGCAGGACGCGCCGTGTGCGCTGGAACCACCAGGCGAAGATCAGCCCCATCACGAGGTTGCCGGCGAACCCGCCCAGCCCCTGGTAGAGGTGGTAGCTCCCCCGCAACAGCGCGCTGGCCCCGAGGGCCTGACCGTTCGACCAACCCATCTGGCGTAGCCGGGTCAGGAGGTAGCCAACAACAAGGATCTCTTCCAGTGCGCCGTTCTGGGCGGCCTGGAGCAGGAGGAGCGGCACGCGATACCAGGTGTTGGGGACGTCCACCACAGCCAGGTTGGCGCTCACGCCCAGCTGATGGGCGACCCAGACCAAGACCAGGCCCGGTATGCCGATCAGCGCGGCGAAGCCCATACCCTGCAACACATCCCGGCGTGAGGGTCGGCGGTAGAGGCCAATCCCGAAACCTGGGGTCCCCGGGTCGCGCGAGAGCAGCACCAGCACCAGCACCACGGGCATCAGCCCGGCGACGACCGCGGTCAGGTCGTAGGCGATGTCGAGCCACATCCGAGAGGTCTGAGCACCCGAGGCGACGGTTGCGGTGGTTGCCGAGATGCCGCCTTTGACGGTCAGCTGGGCCCTCAGGTAGCTCAGCAGCGCATAGACGCCCGACAGCCCGAGCGAGACGCCGAGAACCGCAACCACCTCGGGGCCGCGATGTCTCACGGGGGTGTTCAAAGTCTCGGCTTGGGAGGTCACGTCGTCAGTCTGCCCGAACCTTCGGGGTCAAGTGCCGGTTCACCTGTCGGCGGGGGGTGACAGGCTTGGGGTGTCATGACGGATGGCGACGTTCTCGAGCGCTTCTCGCCCGCGACCCGGGACTGGTTCAGCGGGAGCTTCGCCGAGCCCACAGACGCCCAGGTCGGGGCATGGGACGCCATCAGCTCGGGCGCACACACGCTCGTCGTGGCCCCAACGGGCTCCGGCAAGACCCTTTCAGCATTCCTCTGGGCGCTCGACCGCCTGACCACGACGCCTCCGCCCGAAGAGGCGCTTCGACGGTGCCGGGTCCTCTATATCTCGCCGATGAAGGCGCTGGCCGTCGATGTCGAACGCAACCTGCGCTCACCTCTGGTCGGAATCGGTCATGCGGCCGCCCGGCTCGGCCTCGCCATGCCCGAGGTGCAGGTTGCCATCCGCTCAGGTGACACGTCGCCCGCTGAACGCAGACTCTTTGCCCGCCGCCCCGCCGACGTTCTCATCACCACCCCCGAGTCGCTCTTCCTGATCCTGACCTCAAGGGCCCGCGAGGCACTGGCTGGCGTCGAGACCGTCATTCTCGACGAGGTCCACGCAGTGGCCGGGACCAAACGTGGCGCCCATCTGATGCTGAGCCTCGAGCGGCTGGATGCCCTGCTGGACAGGCCTGCTCAGCGCGTCGGGCTCTCCGCGACGGTGCGTCCGGTCGAGGAGGTGTCACGCTTTCTCGCCGGGGGTCGACCGGTCACCGTCGTCCAGCCGACGTCGACCAAGCAGTGGGACCTCCAGGTGGTCGTCCCCATCCCCGACATGTCCTCACTGGGCGAGGTCACCGGGGACCTGAGCGGCCCCGCCGCGGGCCCCCAGCAGCGAGCCTCGATCTGGCCGCACGTCGAAGAACGCATCGTCGACCTGATTTCCCAACACCGCTCCACCTTGGTCTTTGCCAACTCCCGGCGCCTCGCCGAGCGTCTGACCGCACGGCTCAACGAGATCTGGGAAGAGCGCCTTGAGCTCGAGTCGCTGGCGGCTGAAGGGGATCCGGACCGGACGTACGCCGCCGAGGTGAGCACCCGGCATACACCGGCACAGATGATGGCTCAGGCAGGTTCGTCAAGGGGCGCTCCAGCAGTGCTCGCCAGGGCGCACCACGGCTCGGTCAGCAAGGAGCAGCGGGCCCTGATCGAGGAGGACCTCAAGGCAGGCCGTCTTCCCGCGGTGGTTGCCACCAGCTCGCTCGAGCTCGGCATCGACATGGGTGCGATCGACCTGGTCATCCAGGTGGAGTCGCCACCGAGCGTGGCCAGCGGACTGCAACGGGTTGGGCGAGCGGGCCACCAGGTGGGCGCCGTGTCTCACGGAGTGGTCTTCCCCAAGTTCCGCGGCGACCTCGTGCAGACCGCTGTCGTGGTTGACCGGATGCGCTCAGGAGCCATCGAGTCCCTCCGCGTCCCGAGCAACCCGGTCGACGTCCTGGCCCAGCAGATCGTGGCCATGTGCGCCATGGATGACTGGTCCGTCGATGACCTGGAGGCGTTGGTACGCAAGGCAACTTCCTTCACCGGGCTCCCCCGGTCGATCCTCGAGTCGGTGCTCGACATGCTGTCCGGTCGTTACCCCAGTGACGAGTTCGCCGAGCTGCGTCCGCGCATCGTCTGGGACCGCATGACGGGCGCGCTCACCGGGCGCCCGGGCGCGCAACGACTCGCCGTCACCAGCGGTGGCACGATTCCTGACCGAGGGCTGTACGCAGTATTTCTCGCATCCGGCGAAGGCACGGGGCGGCGCGTGGGCGAGCTCGATGAGGAGATGGTCTACGAGTCCAGGGTCGGGGACGTGTTCACGCTCGGCACATCGTCGTGGCGCATCGAGGACATCACCCACGACAAGGTGCTGGTCACTCCGGCGCCTGGGCAGCCCGGCAAGCTGCCGTTCTGGAAGGGCGACTCCCTCGGCCGCCCTGCCGAGCTCGGGCGCGCCGTTGGCGAGTTCGTCCGCGAGCTGGGCCACCTGAGCCCTGAGCAGGCGCGTGCCCGCGTGACCGCCACGGGCCTGGACGCCTGGGCGGCGGACAACCTCCTCACCTACCTGGACGAACAACGCGAGGCGACAAGGCACGTCCCCGACGACCGCACGATCGTCGTCGAGCGGTTCCGCGACGAGCTCGGCGACTGGAGGGTGGCCGTGCATTCCCCCTTCGGAGCAAAGGTGCATGCGCCGTGGGCGTTGTGCGTCGCGGCCCGGATGCGTGAGCGCTTCGGCGTGGACGTGCAGGCCATGCACGGTGATGACGGCATCGTATTCCGCCTGCCCGACATTGAGTTCGATGCAGACACGGGGTCACCGGGGCTCGAGCTGATGTCACTGATCGCACTCGAGCCGGATGAGGTTCATGATCTCGTCACCACCGAGATCGGTGGATCCGCCCTGTTCGCATCACGTTTCCGTGAGTGCGCGGCGCGGGCGCTGCTGCTGCCCCGGCGCCGTCCGGATCGCCGCCAGGCACTTTGGCAGCAGCGCCAGAGGTCAGCCCAGCTGCTCAGCGTGGCGAGCCAGTACGCGTCCTTCCCGATCATCCTGGAGACGGTGCGTGAGTGCGTTCAGGACGTCTTTGACGTGCCAGGGCTGAGCACGTTGATGGGCGAGATCGTGTCCCGAAAGGTGCGCCTCGTCGAGGTGGAGACTCCGATGCCTTCGCCGTTCGCACGAAGCCTCATGTTCGGCTACGTCGCGCAGTTCCTCTACGAGGGCGACTCCCCCCTGGCCGAGC
>JBDTOA010000227.1:0-3673 GCA_039933475.1 Dermatophilaceae bacterium | reverse complement strand
TGATGATCGCCATGCTCACCGCCGTCTTCGCGCTCCAGTCCGCGACCTCGCTGCGGGCCGACGAAGCGACCGGGATGGTCGAGCCTCAGCTCGCCAGCCCACTGTCGCGCACCCGGTGGGCCGTCCAGCGACTGCTGATCCCGGCTGTCGGGACGGCCGTCCTGCTCCTCGTCGGTGGCGCATGTATGGGCGCGGGCTACGGCTCGCTCACCAGCGACCCGGGGCAGACGATCCGGCTGGCGCTCGCCGCCCTGGCGTACTGGCCGGCCGTCATGGTCCTCGTCGGCGTCGCGGTGGCGCTGTTCGGCTGGGTGCCTCGCCTGGCGATCCCCCTGACGTGGGGCGTTCTTGCTGCGATGTGGCTCGTGGTGATCATCGGTAATGCGCTGCACCTGCCCGGCTGGCTGCTGAACCTGCTGCCATTCACCGCGACGCCCCACCAGCCGCTCGTGCCGCTGACGTGGACACCGCTGGTCGTCATGACCCTCGTTGCCGGAGGTCTGGTCTGGGCCGGTCTCGGCCGATTCGCCCGGCGCGACGTGCAGCCGGGCTGATCGCGCGGCCATGACCTGGCGGCGGGCCTTCCGAACGCGGCCTTCCGACCTCGCTGGGTTGTTGTCAGGCGACGGGCTTCCCGCACCGGATAGGCTCCGGCGCCATGACCATCCAGATCCGGGCCGCCATACCGCGCGATGCGCCGGCGATCTGGTCCATCTATGCGCCCTTCGTCACCAACACGGCTGCGTCGTTCGAGGAGTCTGCCCCCGACCAGGGGGAGATCACCGCGCGGATGCTGGCCCGCCCGCGCCTGCCGTGGTTGGTCGCGCTCGACGCAGGCACGGTGATCGGGTACGCCTACGCATCCCGGCACCGGCAACGGCCGGCATACCGATGGTCGGCCGAGTGCTCGGCTTACATCTCGCCTGGCCACCAAAGGCGCGGGGTGGGGAACCTGCTCTACCGGCGCCTGATCGCAGACGTCGCGGACCTGGGGTACGTGTCCCTGTTCGCCGGGATCTCGCTGCCGAACGAGGCCAGTGTTGGTCTGCACGAGGCGATGGGCTTCGAGAGGGTCGGCGTCTTCCGAAACGTCGGGTACAAGAGCGGATCGTGGCGGGACGTGGGGTGGTGGCAGCGACCCCTGGGGGATCTGCCGCAGGCGCCAGCCGAGCCGCGGGAGTGGGACCCGGACCGGTAGGTCGTGCGAGCCCGAGAACCCCGAAGATGACTGACTTCTTCGCATCCAGGGCCGGGCGCGTTGCCGGTTCCTCGAGCCCGTCAGACTTCGCCGTTCATCACGCCGTGGCGGCCGAGGCAGCGGCCAAGTCCCACATAGTGAGGACGACGGCCAGGACGAATACCTCCACGGGACGCGGTATGCCGGGCAGGTCCGCCACTGCGTCGCCGCGCCAGATGCTTTTGCGTCGGACCGACCCCACCCGCTGCCCATCTGAGCGCAGCTCTTCCTCCTGACGCCACATCGAGACGCGGCGGAACTCGTAGGTTCGGCCGTCGGCCTCGACAGTCCAGCTCTTTCGCCCGACCCGGTCCGCCGAGGCAATCGACGTACCGTCACCATCAACCAGCTCGTACCTCGTGCCCCACATGTTGGCTCGCACCTCGTAATGCCGTCCGTCCAGCTCGAGCGTGCCGCCCGTCTTCCAGGACGACTCGTCCCAGGTGGCGAGCTGCTCCCCATCGGCCGTGATGTCGTAGCGGTTCTTCCACATACTTGCCCTCTTGGCCTCAAGCATGTCGCCTAGGTTAGTAGTCAGCCTGGTTGTCAGGTCTGTAGCGAGGACGGAGCGGGGATGGTCACGCAGACCTGGAGGTCGACGCCCGAGGCTGCGGCGGCTCTTGAGCACGCGACCTCCACCCCGTTGTGGTGGGACGACAGCCGGCGTCCTGAACCGCGGGCTGAGCTGACGGGCGACTGCGACGTCGACCTGGTGGTCGTCGGCGCCGGGTTCACCGGCCTGTGGGCGGCGCTGCTGGCGTTGGAGGAGAGCCCTGGACGCGAGGTGATGGTGCTCGAGGCCGGACGCGTGGGCTGGGCCGCGACTGGTCGCAACGGTGGCTTCTGCGCGGCCAGCCTGACCCATGGGGTGGGAAACGGCCTGGCCCGCTGGCCCGATGACATGCCGCTGCTGCAGCGTCTGGGCGCGGAGAACCTGGACTCCATCGAGGCGACCATCCGCGAGCGTGGCATCGACTGCGACTTCGAACGGGCCGGCGAGCTGGACGTGGCGATCGAGCCGTGGCAGCTGGAGGACCTGGTCGCCCTTCAGCAGACGATGCACGAGCTGGGCGAGGAGGCCGAGCTTCTGGATGCTTCGCAGACCCGGGCGATCGTCGACTCGCCGACCTACCTTGGCGGGCTCCTGGACACTCGCGGGGTTGCCATGGTCAACCCGGCCCGGCTGGCTTGGGGTCTGGCTGATGCAGTCGAGGGCGCCGGTGGCCGGATCCACGAGGGCACAAGGGTATTGCGGGTGCGCTCGGCCGGGAACCGGGTCGCCCTTATGACATCGAGCGGCACGGTGCGCGCCCGCCAGGTGGTCCTGGCCACGAATGTCTTCCCCTCACCACTTCGGCGAGCTCGGCCCTTTGTCGTTCCGGTGTGGGACCACATCATCGCCACCGAACCGCTGACCCAGAGCCAGCGCGACTCCCTGGGTTGGAAAGGCGGACAGGGTGTGGGGGATGGCGGCAACCAGTTCCACTACTACCGGCTCACTCGCGACAACAGGCTCGTCTTCGGCGGTTATGACGCGCTCTACTACTACGGCTCAGACCTCTCACCGACGCGCCAACGCCGCCCCGAGACCGAGCAGCTGCTGTACCGGCACCTGCTCGCTACCTTCCCCGGGCTGAAGGGCGTGCGGATCACTCACACGTGGGGAGGTGCCATCGACACCTCAACCCGGTTCAGTGCCATGTGGCAGCCGGCCATGGGAGGCAGGGTCGTCTCGGTTCTGGGATACACCGGGTTGGGGGTTGGTGCCTCACGTTTCGGTGCACAGGTCTGTCTGGACCTGCTGGCCGGCCGCGACAACGAGCGCACGCGGCTTGAGATGGTACGGCGTCCATCGCTCCCTTGGCCACCGGAACCGTTGCGGTGGTTGGGGATTGAGCTGACGAAACGCAGCATCGCTCGCGCAGACGAACGCGGTGGGCAGCGCGACATCTGGCTGCGGGTGCTGGACCGGCTTGGTCTTGGTTTCGACTCGTGAGCAGACAGAGCGCGGGGCTGCTGCTGTATCGCGGGGAGCTTGACGCCATCGAGGTGTTGATCGCCCACATGGGCGGCCCGTTCTGGATGAAGAAGGACGAAGGGGCCTGGTCGATCCCCAAGGGTGAGTACGAGCCCGGGGACGATCCGCTCACCGCCGCGCTTCGTGAGTTCGAGGAGGAGCTGGGCTCGGCGCCGCCACCGGCTCCGTATCGCCCGCTGGGCAGCGTCAAGCAGTCGGGCGGAAAGCTCGTGACCGTCTGGGCGGTCGAAGCTGACTTCGACGCGTCGACCACTGTCAGCAACACGTTCGAGATCGAGTGGCCGCCGGGGTCTGGCCGGCTGCAGTCGTTCCCCGAGGTCGACCGGGCCGGTTGGTTTGCTCTCGAGGTCGCCCGCACCAAGCTGGTCAAGAGTCAGACGCCTTTCCTCGACCGGCTG
>JBDTOA010000226.1:0-3674 GCA_039933475.1 Dermatophilaceae bacterium | reverse complement strand
GTGCCTTGACCGACCGCTCCAGCGTGGCCCGACAAACCGCCAGCCCGCAACACCTGGCTCACCCCAGACGGATGACGCAGAGGTTCGCCTGGCGGATCTACGTTCCACAGATGCAGCACCGGGCGACGCCAGCCTCCAGGGGTTCTGGTCGCGGCGACCGGGAGCAGTGACAAGAACCCGTGACTGGGAAACCACCGACGTTTGGAGCCATGAGATGTCCGACGAGTTCTTGACCTACCAGGATGGCGAACCTTTTCCCGGCGTGATCGGACGTACGACGGAGGAGTCCGTTCCAGCGTGGCCTACGCCGGAGCAGGCCAGCAAGGGGGCACCGAACGTCCTCATCTTCGTCCTGGACGATGTCGGCTTCGGCCAGCTGTCCAGCTTCGGCGGGCTGGTGGAGACACCGGTCCTGGACACGCTCGCGGCCAACGGGCTGCGCTACACCAACATGCACACCACCGCCTTGTGCTCGCCCTCCCGGGGCGCCATCCTGACGGGTCGTAACCACCACTCCCTCGGGCTGGCCACCATCTCCGAGACGTCGAGTGGCTATCCCGGGTACAACGCGATCCTTCCTTTCGACAAGGGCATGCTGAGCGAGATGCTGCTGCCGCACGGCTACAACACGTTCCTCGCTGGCAAGTGGCACCTGTCGCCGCCCGAGCACGAGACCCCTGCCGGGCCCTACGACCGTTGGCCGCTGGCCCGAGGCTTCGAGCGCTTCTACGGCTTTCTCGGCGGAGACACCAACCAGTGGTTCCCGGACCTTGTGTATGACAACCACTCCGTCGAGCAGCCCAGTCAGCCCGAGGACGGCTACCACCTGAGCGCCGATCTGGCCGACAGGGCGATCGAGTTCATCCAGGACGCACACGTGAACGCGCCTGACAAGCCGTTCTACCTGCACTACTGCACCGGTGCCGGACACGCTCCGCACCACGTGCCCAAGGAGTGGGCCGACAAGTACAAGGGCAAGTTCGACGGCGGCTGGGACGACTACCGCAAGGTCGTCCACCAGCGCCAGCTCGATCTGGGCATCATTCCGAAGGGCACCGAGCTCTCGGCCCACGACCCGGACGTGCCCGAGTGGGACACGCTCCCCGCTGACGCGAAGCGGCTCTACGCCCGGATGATGGAGGTGTACGCCGGCTTCCTGAGCTTCACCGACCACCACTTCGGCCGGGTCGTGAGCTTCCTCGAGGAGATCGGCCGACTGGACAACACGTTGATCATTCTCATCTCCGACAACGGGGCCAGCGCCGAGGGCGGGCCGGTCGGCTCCCTGAACGAGATGATGTTCTTCAACAACGCACCGGAGTCGCTCGAGGAGAACGTCGCCAGCCTGGACGAGCTGGGAGGCGTCAACGTGTTCAACCACTACGCCTGGGGGTGGACGAACGCGGGAAACACCCCGTTCCGGCGCTGGAAGCGTGAGACGTACCGCGGCGGCACCTCTGACCCGTGCATCGTGTCCTGGCCAAAGGGCATCTCGTCGCGCGGGGAGCTGCGAACACAGTTTGCGCACATCATCGACATCGTCCCGACCGTGCTGGATGCGCTCGGCCTGGAACCACCGGCAAGCATCCGCGGTGTGACCCAGGCGCCGGTGCACGGAGTGAGCTTCGCCCACACCTTCGATGCGGCTGGTGCGCCAACCCGCCACCACACCCAGTACTACGAGATGTTCGGCCACCGTTCCATCTACCACGACGGATGGCGTGCGGTGTGCCCATGGCCAGGGCCGAACTTCACCGAGGCCGCCAAGAAGGGCAGGGCATTCAGCTCTCCGATAACCGCCGAGGTGCTCACCGACATCGAGGCGAACGACTGGGAGCTCTACGACCTCACCGACGACTACGCCGAGACCCGCAACGTGGCGCCTGACCATCGCGACAAGCTGATCGAGATGGTTGGCCGCTGGTGGGCCGAGGCGGGCAAGTACGACGTCATGCCCCTGGACGGCGACGTCCGTGCGCGCCTGGCGCTCGCACGCCCCACCATCTCCCGCCCGCGGAGCCGTTACGTCTACTACCCCGGCGGGTCACCGGTGCCGTTCACGGCCGCGCCGAAGGTCTACAACCGGCCGTTCAGCATCACCGCTGACGCCGTCGTTCCGGCAGACGGGGCCGAAGGCGTCCTCCTTGCGCAGGGCGGCAGGGTGGGCGGGTATGCGTTCTTCATGCGTGACCGCAGGCTGCACTACGTGTACAACTACCTCGGACGCGACACCTTCGTGGTCACCTCCACCGAGGAGGTGCCGGCCGGCGAGGTCTCGCTGCGCTACGAGTTCCAGCCGACCGGCCAGGCCGACCTGGCCTCGGGCAAGGGAGTTCCGGGGATCGGTCAGATCTACATCAACGAGAAGCTGGTTGGGGCCGTCAAGATGCCGCAGACCGTCCCTGTCATCTTTGGCACGGAGGGGATGACCTGCGGGTATGACGGCGGCAGCCGCGTCGCTCCCGACGTCTACAGCGACGCGTTCCGCTTCACCGGCACCCTCAAGCGAGTGACGGTGGACATCTCTGGAGATCTCATCCAGGACAGCGCGCAGGACCTGAAGATCGCGATGGCCAGACAGTAGGGGCGGTACCGCTTTGCTCAGTTCAGGCCGCTCCCGGGTCGAATAATCGGCCTCAGAACCGGCCTGAACTGAGCAAACCGGCCTCAAGTGAGTAAGGCAGTTCAGCGGCCCTGGAGTGCGTCCAGGGCGACGGCCATCGCGGCGCCGACCCGCCAGTCCAGCCGCCAGCCGTTCGGCGCGGCGGGGAGCTCGACGTCATACCGGTCGCGCATGCTCGCGCGGCGAACGGAGCTGAGCACGATCGAGCCGTCCGGCGCCCGGAAGTCGAAGTGGAACAGGAACGGGACGGGGATGTCGCCGATGACGGGCACGAGATCCCAGACCCGGCGCACGATGGCGATGGTGTGGTTGCGCTCGACGCCCTTGGCCACGAGGCCGTCGGCGGCGGTCAGCTCCCAGGACGAGCGAAGCAGCGACTTGCCGAACTCCTTGCGAAAGGAGCCGATCGGCGTACCGGTCGCATCGGTGACGTCATAGGTCGCCCCGAGGTCCAGCCGCTTCCTTGCCTTGAACCCGAAGACCGGCTGGGTGCGCGCCTCGTCGGTGTAGAAGGTCACGTGCTCTTTGAAGGCCATCCGCTTCTGCTGGGCCATGGCGATCAGCGACCCTTCGGCCCCGCCCGCGTCCACCGACCTGATCTCGTAACGGTTGACCATCATCGTGATGCGCTGCTTGACGATGAACCGCTCGTACCCGGAGTTGTCTGTCATGTCGTCGGTCATGTCCGCCATTCTGCTGCATGGCGCCGGGCTGACATGCTGGGCGGGTCATGTCCGAGCTCATCATCACCTCGCCGTCCAACGCGCGACTCAAGCAGCTGGTCGCGCTCCGTCGTCGTCATGCCCGAGCTGAGGCCGGACTGACCCTGGTCGAGGGGTATGCCGAGCTGTCCCTCGCGCTGGACGCTGGCGTCCTGCCACGAACGCTCTACTACTGCCCCGAGCTGATGCTCGACCCGGCGGAGCAGCAGGACGTCGTGACGCGGATGCGAGCCATGGGCTCTGACGTCCAGCAGCTGGGGCGTGCGGCCTTTGAGAAGGTCGCCTACCGAGAGGGTCCAGACGGCTTCCTGGCCGTGGTGGACTCGGTG
>JBDTOA010000225.1:0-3705 GCA_039933475.1 Dermatophilaceae bacterium | reverse complement strand
CGTTCTCCTGGGCCTCGCACAGGGTCTCCCAGCCGATGTTGCAGTACTGGCAGTGACCGCAGGCCGAGAAGAGCCACGCGTTGCCGACCAGCTGGCCCAGCTTCAGGTTGGTGACGCCTTCGCCGAGGGCGACGACCTCGCCGACGCCTTCGTGGCCAGGGATGAAGGGCGGGTTGGGCTTGACCGGCCAGTCGCCTTCAACGGCGTGCAGATCCGTGTGGCAGACGCCGCTGGTGATGAGCTTGACCAGCGCCTGTCCGGGTGCGGGGGTCGGCATGGGAACCGTCTCGACGATGAGGTCCTGGCCGAACTCCTTGACTACAGCTGCTTGCATGATTGGCATGTGTGTCCCTAAGACGTCGTTGTCTGGAAATCGTGACCTGACGTTAGACGGCCAAAGGTTGCGACGACGTTGCATGCCTGATCAGGGGCGCGGCAAAAGTCCCAGCGGTGTGCCGATGCTGAACTCCCTGTCGAGCCGGGCCAGCTGCCCGGTGGCAAGTGGGCGCAGCGGCGAGTTCGCCGCGAGTGCGTCCAGCTGTGCCCGCCACATGTCGTAGTCGTCCGCCCCCCAGGCCGACCGGGTCCACGTGGACATCAGGTCCGGTTCGTGGCTGTCGAGCACCGCCTGACGCAGCGAAGCCTCGATGTACTCACGCAGCCGCACCACCCCCGGCGCGGTCGAGCCGGGAAGCAGCGGCCCGCGATACATTCGCAGCGCCTCGGCCACGGCACCTGCGGCCAGGTGGGCCTCGACCGCGAGCCAGTCGGCGGTGAGCTCAGCCACCAGTCGGTAGGGCCGCGACGCCAGCAGCTCATCCCCGAGCAGGTGGCGCAGCCGGTTGAGCTCGGCTCTCAGTGTGGAGGCGCTGCTGTCCTCCTCGTAGAGCAGCACGGCGAGCTCATCGCCCGACAGACCCCGGGGCGTCGAGGCCAGGAGCAGGAGGATCTCGCTGTGGCGGGGGCTGAGACGGAACATCTGCGCCCGGCCATGGTCGTGGTTGATCGTCAACAGGGAGTCCGCTCGACCCAAAGACTCCAGGATCACGAACAGGCTGCCGGTCTGCTCCTGCTGTTCTCGACCGCGGCGAGCGAGCACCTCACGGGCAAGCTCCGCCTCGGCCATGCGAGCCGCGGCGCGAACCATCGCCATCGTCTGTGGCACCACGACGTTATCCCCGCCCGTAATATCCAGGACTCCCAGCAAGGACTGAGTGGTCGGGTCATGGATGGGTGCGGCGGCACAGCTCCAAGGCTGCACCGAATGGCGGAAGTGCTCCGCTCCCATGATGCTGACGGACTGGTCGAGGGCCAATGCCATGCCAGGTGCGTTGGTACCGGCCAGCCGCTCGTCCCAGTTGCTGCCTTCGACGAAACCGATCGACTCGGCCCGGCGCAGTACGCTCGGCGAGCCACAGACCCAGAGCAGCTGCCCAGCAGCGTCCGAGACGGCCATGATCGCATCACAGTCGCGCGCCGCCTGGCCGAGGACGTCGTCGAGAAGCGGGAACACCTGCGCCAGCGGATGGGCTTCGCGGTGGTCGTGCAGAGCGTCGTCGAGCAAGGTGATCGGGGCGTCGACCGTGTCAGCCTGCACTCCCGCAGCGGATGAGCGGAACCACGACTCAGCCACCAGCGCGCGGACACGCGGCTCGATCGACATGCCCAATTAGACCGCGGATCGTACCGATCTGAACAGGCGACCCCAGCCGGGCCCCCGGATCGAGTGATAGCCCCATTCGCCGCGCCTCGCGTCCACGACGTACTGGGCGGACCCGTAGCCTCTGGTCATGAGCACTCTTGACGAGGTTGGCGAGCGCGACTCCTGGCGCTGCTGGCTGTGCGACGAGCCGGTCGACCGGGACCTATCCGTGAACACTGGGCGCGGTCCAAGCGTCGACAGCGGAGCCTCACCCAAGGGCAAGAAGGCTCCCCCACGGACGGAACGCCTTGCCCACCGGGCGTGCAACACCGGCAAGGGAGCGGTCAAACCGATCGTGCCCTGGTCCCCTGAGCTGTTCGTGGTTGATCCCGCCCCCATCGTGGCGACCGTCGATCGGTTGACCCGTAAGGGCGGTCGAGAGGTAGTGGCTCGCTGCCCCAGCCGGGGCGACGCCGAGAAAGCGGCCGCATGGCTGCTGGATCGGCTCTCCCGATTCGCGCCGCAGCTGGCGCTCACCACTTCGGTGGAGGCCGGCGGCGGCCAGTTCCTGCTGGTACTCCGCACGGTCTGAGCCAGCTTCCCTCCTAGCTCACCCCTCTGCGGGCAGCTGCGGTGTGGCCCTGGACCAGCCCGCTTCAGCGCCCTCTCGACGCTGATCCATCTGCATTCTCAGCTCAGCCACCTGACCACGGAGCAGCTCGACCTCTTCGGCCAGGCCGGCCAGGGTGAGACCCACCCCTGGCGCTTCATGGCCCAAGACAGGTATGGCGGCAGTGGGCTCGACGTCGACCAGCAGCTGGGCGTACCTCGCCTCCTTGCGGCCGGGCTGACGCTCGAGGCGGGCCGCAAGTGGCTCATCCCGGTTGGTCAGTGCCTCAAGGGCCTCCTGCGCCTCCGCGAGTGTGCCGAACGGGTGCATCCGATCGGATCGGGCACGCAGCTCAGCCAGGGTTTGCGGTCCGCGAAGGAGCAGTATCGCCAGCAGGGTCAACGGCCCGGCAGAAAGAGCGAGTGAGGTGTCGAGAAGGTGCTGGTGCTTGTCGCTGCGCTCCCCGCTGCGGTGAACCATTCGCAGCAGGCCCTTCTCACGCAGGCTGCGTACGGCGATCCGCACGTCTGCCACGTCGTACGCCACTATCGGGTCCCGGCTCGTCGTCTGGTTGCAGGCTGCGATCAGAGCGTTTTCGGTGAGCGGGTACTGCTGGGGGGTGGTGCACTGCTTCTCGACCAGACAGCCGAGCACCCGACCCTCCTGGCTTGTCAGCTCCACGCGTCTTGGTCGCGGGGTCTATTGCGCCGGAGTGGCGACCCACATGGGGCCGAGGTTGGTCTGGACTATCTCCGCCTCCACCGAATACCGAGCGGTGCCGTTTTCATCGTCATCCCAGTTGAACTCATGGCCCGGACTCACGCGACGGCCCAAGGGCCAACGCTCGTTGTCGTGCGCGCCGCCCCTGCACACAACGTATCTGGGATCCATACTCTGGATCCTAGAAGGGTTGAAGCGTCAAAATCCGCCGAATCCGCTTTTCTCGCTGGAATTCGACAGAATCTGGAGAGCTGCTTGATGTTGACCTTGTCACGGCCGCGTAGACCTCTGGCCTTGGCGCTGGCCGGCGTGCTGGTGTGGTGGGCTGCATCGTGCGTCGCGGCGGCTGCCTCTTTGATCTTCGCGGCACCGGCGGCCGCACACGTCTCGCTGCTTAAGATCACGCCCGAGCCTGGCGCCGTCCTGACCACCGCTCCGACTGAGGTGGTGCTGGAGTTCGACGAACCGGTGAGCAGCACCTTTGCGACGGTAGTCGTCGACAATGGCGCCGGGGCCGGGGTGACCCGCGGCAAACTCACCGTTCTGGGCAGCAAGGTCACGCAACCCCTGCGTACGGCGTTGGCCTCGGGCCGATACAGGGTTGCCTACCGGGTTGTCAGCAAGGATGGTCATCCAGTGTCTGGAGAGTCCGGATTCACCCTGGCGTTAGCTCCGGGCACCGGTTCTGCGACCTCGACTCCGCGCCCTCCGGCCTCGGGCTCCCCGACTTCGG
>JBDTOA010000224.1:0-3709 GCA_039933475.1 Dermatophilaceae bacterium | reverse complement strand
AAGGCGCGGGCGGCTTCCACAACGTCCGCGGGTGTCTTCGTGAAGGAGTGAGTGCCCTTCGCGGTCAAGACCTGAGCCGCGGTTCCAAGGGCATCCCGGACCTCGCCCGGAGACCCGAAAGGATCCCTCTCCCCCTGTATGACGGCCAACGGGATACCTGCGCTGGTCACCAGGAGCGCCTCGGGAGCCCGGGACCTGTCAGGTTTCCCGGGAGGATGCAGGGGGAACGACAGCGCCAGCACCGCATCGGCATGCAGCGCCGAGGCCGTTCGACAGGCCACCCGCGCTCCGGCACTGCGACCACCCAGGACCAACGGCCGGGGCAGGGCCGCGCGTCCAGAGGTGAGCGAAGCCATGATCGCCAACCACGCCACGTCGAGCTGGGCCGGAGGCGTCGCCACCTTGCGCCCTGCGACTCGCCACGGCTGCTCGACCAGAACCACAAGCCAACCGGCAGCCGTCAGGGACGTCAGCGCCTGAAGGTCGGCCGACCATGAGGAACCCCCTGCGCCGTGCCCGAGAACGAGCGACCCGCGAGGGGCGGGCGGGCGCCAGAAGTGGGCACGCGCCATACCAACTGGGGTCTGAATCTCCTTGACGCTCTTGCGAACTGGCACCTCGGTCACTCCCCGATGATCTCGCCGGTTGTCGGGTCAACGGCTCCCAGCAGCTCCGAACGCGCCGCGGGAACGATCAGCTGCTGGCCGTTGTTGTTCGACGAGTTGACCGCGGTTCCGACCGGATAGGCGTCGAAACGCCCGGGCTCGGCGAACTGAAGATGGGCCCTGACAGCGGCGAGATCGGTCTGTGTCGGCTCAAGCCAGTCGGCCCAGTCAGCGCGCTCGAGCACCAGAGGCTGCCGGTCATGGATCCGGTCCAGTCCCGGCTCGGCCGCCGTCGTGATGACCGTGTACGTCGTCAGCCAGGCACCAGGGTCGTCATCACCCAGGGACCGGTCGCGCCAGAACTCGTACAGTCCGGCCATCGCCAACGGCGCACCATCCGAGCGGTGGACGAAGAAGGGCTGCCTCCTGGGCTTGCCCTTGGCGTCCAGGGCAGTTGGGCTCACCTGCCACTCGTACCAGCCGTCTGCAGGCACCAGACATCGACGCGAAGCAGCGGCCGGGGCGAACGACGACTTGTCCAGCAGCGACTCGGCGCGGGCGTTGATCATCCTCAACCCGACCTTGATGTCCTTTGACCAGCTCGGCACCAGTCCCCATGTCAGCAGACGCAGCTGGCGCGCTGGAGGCACGTCGGCCTGGCCTCGAAGCGCCCGGGTCAGGACCACAGGCGCCTGTTTGGTCGGGGCCACGTTGAAGTCAGGCTCACCCGCAGGAGGGCTCTGCGGAGCAGCCAGAATGCTTCGCGCGAACTGCGAAGTGCGGTCCTCGTCAACCTCGAACTCCTCGACCAGGTCCTCGGGGCGCGAGCTGGACGCGTATCGACCGCACATGCCCCCAGCGTAGATACGCACGGAGTGCGATGAACAAGTACGGTAGGAAGCCGCAGCAACGACACCGAGGAGAAGCCCAGATGACAGTGGTCCGCCGGATTGCCCGCCCGATGATGGCCGCCATCTTCGTGACGAGCGGTCTTGACACGCTGCGCCACCCCGCCAAGCCCGCCCAGGCAGCAGCGCCCGTGGTCAAGGCGCTGGCCGGGCCGTTGAACCTGCCGGACGACCCCGAGCTCTTCGTGCGGGCAAACGGCGCCACGATGCTGCTGGCTGGAACGATGCTGGGTCTGGGCAAGCTCCCCCGCCTCGCCGCCCTGGCCCTGGCAGTCACCATCGTTCCGACCACCTACGTGGCCCACTCGTTCTGGACTGTCGAGGACCCGGCTGCGCGGTCACAGCAGAGGATCCACTTCCTGAAGAATGTCGGACTTCTCGGCGGTGTCCTGCTCGCGGCGGTCGACACGGCCGGCGAGCCCGGCCTGGCCTACCGCGCAAGGCGGGTCCGATTTGAGGCGCGCCGCCAGACGACGTTGGCCAAGCGGGAGGCGCGGCACGTCGCCAGGTCCGCCCGTCGTGAGGCCAAGAACCTCGTTGACTGACTGGCCGTCGCCCCGCGCATCCGGTCCCATCGACGCCCTGGTGGCGTTGCCCGGGAGCAAGTCGCTGACGAGCCGCTACCTCGTCCTCGCTGCCCTCGCCAATGGCACGTCGCGGCTGAGGCGGCCACTGCGCTCACGTGACACGCTGCTGATGGCTGCAGGGCTGCGATCGCTGGGCGCCTCGGTGACTGACGCGCCAGGGAGCGACCCTCTGCAGGATGACTGGCTCATCGTTCCGGCCTCGCTGACCGGAGCAACGACCGTGGACTGCGGGCTGGCTGGCACGGTGATGCGTTTCCTTCCGCCGGTGGCCGCGCTGTCGGACGGTCCGGTCGCATTCGACGGCGACGCACGCGCCCGGATCCGGCCCATGGCTCCGGTCATCGACGCCCTTCGTGTCCTGGGCGCGACGATCAGCGACGACGGTCGCGGGACGCTCCCCTTCACAGTGGAAGGATCAGGCCGTATGCCGGGCGGCTCCGTCACCCTCGATGCCTCTGCCTCCTCGCAGTTCATCTCCGCACTGCTGCTGTCGGGACCACGGTTCGAGAAGGGCGTGACGATTCACCACGTCGGCAGCCCGATCCCCAGCGAGCCGCACATCGAGATGACCGTAGAGGTGCTGCGCGACTGTGGCGTCATCGTGGACGACTCCGAGGCCAACACGTGGCGTGTCGAACCATCGGCGATCTATCCGCTTGACGTCGAGGTCGAGCCCGACCTGTCCAACGCTGCTGCCTTCCTGGCCGGAGCCGTTGTCACTGGCGGCACGGTGCAGGTCCCCGGTTGGCCGATGCACACCACTCAGGCTGGCGATGCGATTCGCGACATCTTCGACGCGATGGGCGCCGACGTGCTGTTGGAACGTTCCGGTCTGACCATCACCGGGGACCAGCAGATACGTGGGCTGGATCTCGACCTGCACGACGCGGGAGAGCTGACACCCGTGGTTGTCGCCGTCGCAGCCCTGGCCGACTCGCCGTCGCGGATTCGCGGTATCGCTCATCTTCGCGGTCACGAGACCGACCGTCTCGCCGCGCTCTGCGCCGAGGTGAACGCCCTGGGAGGATCCGTCGAGGAGGCTGAGGACGGCTTGCGGATCACGCCAAAACCCCTGCGGGGCGGTCTCTTTCACACGTACGGCGATCACCGGATGGCAATGGCCGCGGCGGTGCTGGGTTTGCGGGTGCCCGGTGTGGTGATCGAGAACGTTGAGACCACCGACAAGACGATGCCGGACTTCCCCGGTCGTTGGGTCGCCATGGTCGAGGGCGTGAGCCGACCTGCCTCGGGCGGCAGCGACAGGGGCGGCTCGTGAGTCCGCGCGCCCGTTCGTACGACGAGAGCGACGTCCGGATCAGGCCGAATCCCCGAGGTTCCAGGCCGCGTACCAAGGATCGCCCGGCGCACGAGGATGCCATCCCCGGGTTCGTGACCGGCGTAGACCGCGGCCGCTACACCCTGATCGTCCACGGCGGCGGTGACCACGTCGTGCACGCCATGAAGGCCCGCGAGCTCGGACGCAAGAGCGTCGTCGTCGGTGACGAGGTCGCCATGGTCGGGGACACCACGGGAGGCCCTGACTCGCTGGCCAGGATCGTGCGCGTCCAGCCACGACGCTCGGTTCTGCGCCGCACTGCCGACGACACCG
>JBDTOA010000223.1:0-3728 GCA_039933475.1 Dermatophilaceae bacterium | reverse complement strand
CGGTGCCGGTCGAGATCAGCTGATCGGCGATCGACTGTGCCTGGTCGACCGGGATTGCGAAGCCGATGCCGATGTTGCCGCTTTGCGACGTTCCGCTGGAAGACCCGAGTGAGGCGATGGAGGAGTTGATCCCGATCAGCTGGCCGTTGGCGTTGACCAGGGCCCCGCCACTGTTGCCGGGATTGATCGCTGCGCTGGTCTGGATTGCGTTGGTGACGACAGAGCTTGAGGCGGACTGTTGCCCGAAGGGATTGGTCTGTTGCTGCTGGTCGGTCGTGGTCACAGGCCGGTTGAGCGCGCTGATGATGCCTGTCGTCACGGTGCCCGCAAGTCCCAGCGGGTTGCCCACGGCCATGACCGGCTCGCCGACCGTGAGCGCGTTGGCGTCGCCCAGCGCGATGGCTTTCAGGTCTTTGGGCCCGTTGGTCAGCTTGATGACAGCCAGGTCCGTGGATGAGTCGGTTCCGACCACCGTTGCATCGTAGGTCCGTAGGTCGTCCAGGGTCACCGTGATCTTTGAGCCCTGTCCGGCGCCTGCGACGACGTGGTTGTTCGTGAGGATGTGGCCGTTGGTGTCGAAGATGACCCCCGAGCCCTGGTCTCCGCCCTGTCCACTGGTCACTGTGATGGCCACGACGCTGGGCGAGACGGCTGCCGCCGTGACTGCCCAGTTGGGTGCGTCTGCATTGGCCTGAGCCACCGGCGCAGCTGACGTGGTCGCGCTTGAACGGGACTGTACCTGTGGGGTCGCGGCGACGTCGCCTCTGGTCAACGCGTACGTGCCGGAGCTGGCAAGGACAGCAGCGAGGGCTGCGACGATCACCAGCTCGGCCAACCTGCGGGGTCTGGCCGGCTGAGCCATCTCTGCGCCTTGCTGGGAAAACACGGGAGGGCGCGGCTCGGTGGCGGAGTATGAGGGCGCAGCGGGGTAGCTGGGTTGCTCTGGCTGCTCCTCTGTCGTGTCCCACCAGAGCGGCTGTGCCTGCGTCCGGTCATACCCAAGCGGGGCGGTGTGCTCGGTCCCGGTGGCCCTCGGCGCGGTGGTCTCTGGCTCGGGCGCGCTGGCCTCAGGAACTGTGGGCACGGGAGCGGTGGCCTGTGGCTCGGGCACGTTGGGCGGCTCAGGAACCGTGGGCGCCGGCTGGGCCCAGCTGACCTCAGGAAACGTGGGCACCGGCCCGGCGCGTACGGGCTCGGGGGCGCTGGCCTCAGGAAACGTGGGCACAGGCTCGGCGGGCTCAGCGGGAGCCGGCCAGGGTGTGGGTTCGGTCGCAGAAGGCTCCGAGTCACGCTCGGGTCGCTCGGGCGGCTGCGGCGGAGGTGTCTGGGTCATCGGATCTCCTTGTTGGTCATTGAGGTCAACTCAACACCCCACTCATCAAACGAGGCTGGGCACTGACTGGGAGCTTGCTGTGGGCAGCTCCACGATGAAGGTGGCGCCTCCGCCTGGCGTTGCAGCAACGCCCACCTGACCGCCATGGGCGTTGACGATGGCGGCCACGATCGCCAGGCCCAGGCCGTTACCACCGCCGTTGCCCCGCCCTCGCGAGGAGTCAGCGCGGTAGAACCTCTCAAAGACCTTGCGGGCCTTGACGGGGTCGACGCCCTCACCGTGGTCGCGGACCTCGAGTTTGGTGAGTCCGGCGGCGCTGCCGACCGCGATCTCGATGTCGGTGCCTGACGGTGTGTGGTTCACGGCGTTACCAACGAGATTGGTAACGACCTGACGCAGGCTGGCCTCATCGCCGACGATGGTTGTCGGCTCCAGGTCACCGGAGAGCCCAAGCAGGCGCACATGACGGGTTGGGTCCAGCGCGCGCACGTCCTGCACCGCGTCGGCAGCCAGGACGGTCAGGTCGACCGGCCCTTTCTCCATGGGTCGCCTCTGGTCGAGCCGGGTGAGCAGGAGCAGGTCCTCGACCAGCCCGCCCATCCGGATGGCCTCGTCCTCGATGCGGCGCATCGCACCGGCCACGTCCTCGGGCGAGCTGACGGCACCCTGGCGGAACAGCTCGGCGTAGCCCCGCACGGCAGCCAGGGGGGTGCGCAGCTCGTGCGAGGCGTCGGCGACGAACTGGCTCATACGTTCTTCGGAGGCCTCGCGAACGGCGAAGGACTGCTCGATCTGCGCCAGCATCGCGTTCAGCGAACGGGAGAGGCTCGCGACCTCGTCATTGGCCGTGCCCTCGGGGATGCGCCTGGTCAGATCGCCCGCAGCGATTCCTGCGGCGGTGTCCTCGATCTGGGTGAGCGGTCGAAAGGCGCGACGCACGCCGTACCAGCCGACGATCGCCATGCTGAAGATGACGACGAGGCCGATAAGAATGGAGAAGCTCAACATTGAATCGACCGTGGTGTCGACGCCACGCAGTGGCACCGCCACGGCGAAGGTTGCGGTGCCATCGACCAGCTGACCCGGCATCACCCGCCAGCGCACGTCACCGTTGGTGGACTGGACGGTGAACAGGGTTCCATTCTCGATGCGGGGGTCGTTCACGGGCAGGTTGGGGATGTCGGGGTGGAGCACCTCGCCTGTGGGGTCGACCTCGAGGGGCGTGCTTCCGTCGGATGGCATGAAGATCACTGCATAGTTGGTGGGGAACCTGTCGCCACGGTGACCGAGGTAATAGTCCAGAACCTGGGACGCGGTGGGGCGGGCGGCTGCCCGCAGGTCACGATCCGTGCTGTCCATCAGCTGTTGGCGCATCATGGCGCTCGTGGCGATGCTCGTGAGTGTGAGGGCGACCAGCAGCAGGAGCACGAGCAGGGCGACCAGCCTCACCCTCAGCGGGAGAGCCCCGACGCGGAAGGACGTCCGGGGTCCTCTAGACCGGGTGGACCATCGGAACCAGGTGTTGGGTCTGGCGAGATCTGGCCTCATGAGGGCTCTTGGGGCAGGCGCAGGACGTAGCCGACGCCGCGCTTGGTCTGGATCAGATCAGGATCCTCCACGTCGATCTTGCGCCGAAGGTAGGAGATGTAGGACTCCACGATGCCCGACTGTCCGCGGAAGTCGTAGTCCCAGACGTGGTCCAGGATCTGGGCCTTGGACAGCACCCGGTTGGGGTTCAGCATCAGGTAGCGCAGCAGCTTGAACTCGGTCGGCGAGACTTCGATGAGCCGATTCCCGCGGCGTACCTCGTGGGTGTCCTCGTCCAGCTCGACGTCATGGAAACGCAAGGTCGCATGGTCGTCCTGCTCACCCCTGGTCCGCCGGAGGACGGCGCGGATCCGGGCGATGACCTCTTCGAGGCTGAATGGCTTCGTGACGTAGTCGTCGCCGCCCACGGTCAGCCCCTTGATCTTGTCCTCCAGGGAGTCCCGCGCCGTGACGAAGACGATCGGCAGCAGCCGCCCGGAGCCACGGAGCTTGCGCGTGACGGTGAAGCCGTCCATGTCCGGGAGCATCACGTCGAGGACGACGAGGTCGGGCTCGTGCTCGGCGGCCTGCTTGAGCGCCGTCGCGCCGTCGGCAGCGACATGGACCTCGAACCCGGCAAAACGCAACGACGTGGCGAGCAGCTCACGGATGTTGGGTTCGTCCTCGACGACGAGGAGCCGGGCCTCTGGGCTGGTGGTGGTCACAGGCACAAGTCTGTATGCCGAGTCTGGGAGTTCGCTGTGAACGTCCTGCGGGCGATCCCGCAAACCTAGGGAGGGTGTCGGGGTGACACCCGCAAACCTAGGGAGGGTGTCGGGGTGACTCCCGCAAACCTAGGGAGGGTGTC
>JBDTOA010000222.1:0-3755 GCA_039933475.1 Dermatophilaceae bacterium | reverse complement strand
AGGTTTGGCAGTCCACGCCGTGCACAGTCCCTAGGTTTGCGGGTTGATCGTCGACACCGTCCCTAGGTTTGCGGGTCAGGCGAAGGTGATGAGCGCGACCGGAGGCAGGGTGGGTGCGTCTGATCCGCCGCTCGGCTCGACGGTGATGCCAACTCCGGCCGCCGTGGCCGCATCACCTTCGATCAGAACGGTGTTCGACGGTCCGCCCGGCATCAGTCCTGCCCTGACCATGTCAGTGCCTTGCTGGAGCCAGAGCTCGTAGACCTTTCCATCCGGCGCAGCGGGCATGTTTGCAGTGACGATGACCGCCTTCTTCAGGCTGGCCGAGCGCACGATCGTCGCGGTACCGCTGGCAACCTTCGCCTCGAAGCGCTGGGCGTCCTTGGCCTGCAACACCTGCTGCGTCGCGGTCAGCTGCACGGCCTTCGTGTCAGATGACCAGGGGTGCCACGCGAGACCGCCGGTCACGAGCACTACGGCAGCGGCGACGCCAGACAGCCACTGACGCAGCGGTGCACGTCGGGAGCGTTCGGCGCGCTTCGACTCCAGACTGGCTGGCGCAGGGGCTGCCGGCGCTGCGGGAGGCGCGGCAGGGGAGACCGTCGGCTCGGGTGATGAATCTTGCTCTGGGGTCACCCGGGGAGGCAGGGGGCGTACCGAGCTGATCTCGCGCAGTACCGAGGCACGCAGCGAGGACGGCGGAGTCGCGAGCGTTACCGAGGTCAGCTCGCTGGCGGCTGCTCGCAGGCTGGCGACCTCGTCACGGCACTGAGAGCAGTGGGTCATGTGGGCCTCGAACCGCGCGCGCTCGACATCGTCCACGCCATCGACGACGTAGGCCCCCACGAGGCCGTGGATGTCGTCGTCAGTCATGTCTCAAGTCCTAAGGTGTCGCGCAGTCTGATCAGTCCATCGCGGATGCGAGTCTTGGCCGTGCCCAGTGGCAGGTCAAGCATCTCCGCCACCTCCCGGTGCGTGTAGCCACCGAAATACGCGAGCTCGAGGGCGCCGCGCTGAGCTTCGGTCAGGACGCCAAGGGCCCGTTGGACCCGCTGCGCATCCAGGTTGCTGTGAGCTTGTTCTGCGGTCTGGTCGAACGGGGTGGCCTGGTCGCGTGCCTCGTATGCCGTGTCCCTGCGCCGCGCTGCTTCTGCTGACCGCACCCGATCCACCGCCTTTCGGTGTCCGATCGTCATCAGCCAGCTGATAGCGCTGCCGCGACCGGGGTCGAACCTCGCGCTGTTGCGCCAGATGTCGAGATACGCATCCTGGGTGACTTCCTCGGACTGGGCCCGGTCCCGCACGACGCGTAGGACCAGACCGAACAAGCGGACCGACGTTGCGTCATACAGCTTCGCGAACGCAGCCTCGTCGCCCAGGGAACAGGCCTTGAGGAGCTGGGCCAGGTTGTCGTCCGCCGAGAGCGTTCTGGCCCCCGAGGTGGAGGCAAGCTCGCCCTCGGGGACCAGAGTCATGTGAACCATGATGCGCTATCGGTTGCTCGGAAGTCAGGTTTTGCGTTGTCAGGACGGGAGCAGGACGCCGTCGACGATGTATACCGTGGCGTTCGCCGTTGGCACGTTGCCGCAGATGATGTTGCTGCCGTTGACCTTGTACGAGTCACCCGACCCGGTGACCTTGAGGGTGCCACCCTCCAACGTCGTGTGGTCACCCGAGAGCATGTCTGGGCTGATCTTGCCCTTGACGACGTGGTTCGTCAGGATCTTGGTGAGCAGGCCTTTGGGGTCGGCCAGAGCGGCCTTGAGGGCTGCCGGCGGCAGCTTTGCGAACGCGGAGTCGACGGGGGCGAAAACCGTGATGTCCGGCGTCGTGTTCAAGGTGTCGCCCAGACCAGCGGCGCCTACTGCGGTGACCAGGGTCTTCAGCAGCGGGTTGTTGCTAGCGGCGGTGGCAACCGGGTCGGTGGCCATGCCGTTGAAGCTGCCCTTGCCGTCCTTCGGCACCGCCGCACAGCCGGAGCCGAAGACAGCTGCCGACGCGTCCGCCTGAGCAGCGGCGCTGGTCGTGGGAGCCGCCTTTGATGCGGGGGTTGCGCTGGATGCCGTGTCGGTGGAGCCGCTGCAGGCGGCGAGGCCCAGCGGGACGGTGAGGGCAATTGCAGCGACTATGCCGCGGCTACGGAAGTTCATTGGATGTCTCCTTGTTGAGTGGATCTTCGTGGATGTGGCCTTGTGCTGGTCATTCGGAGCATCGGCCGAAGCGGATTGGCCTTTGCGGGAATCTCTTTGGACGGGTTTTCAGGCGACGAACACGACAACCTCCTGGATGCCGCTGGAGCCGTTGGGGAACGGCTTGGCGCGCTGGGAGAGCTGCAATGCGCCCTTTCGGTCGGTGGCGCGCACCTTCAGGGCGTGCCGGCCAGAGGTGGCGTTCCAGGGCAGATACCACTGGCGCCAGTAGTCAAGACCGACATCGGGGCCGAGTTTCGTCTTCTGCCATGGCCCGCCGTCGATGCTGACCTCGACCGACGCGACGCCGATGTGCTGAGCCCAGGCGACGCCGCCGATAGCGGTCGGCCCGGCCTTGATCGTTGACAGCGGCCGGGGCGTGTCAACGCGCGAGGACATCTTGATCGGCGCATCGGTGGCCCAGTCGCGCTCGGTCCAGTAGGCCACGTCCTTCGCGTACGTCGTGGCGGTCAGCTTGGTCAGCCACTTCGTGGCACTGACGAAGCCGTACAGACCGGGGATGACGATCCGGGCGGGGAAGCCATGGATGGCTGGCAGCGGCTGGCCGTTCATGCCGACGGCAATCATCGCGTCGCGACCGTCGCGCACGACCTCCATCGGTGTGCCGATCTTGAACCCGTCCACGGCAGTGCTGAGCAGCTGGTCGGCGCCGGAGCGCACACCGGCCCGATCGAGCAGGTCGGCCAGGCGGACGCCCTGCCAGCGTGCTCCGCCGACGTAGCCCCCGCCGACCTCGTTGCTGACGCAGGTGAGCGTGATGTCCCGTTCGATCATCGGCATCGCCATCAGCTGCCGGTAGCTGATGGTCACTGGCCGCTCGACCATGCCGTCGATCTGGAGCTGCCACCGGTCGGCATTGACGCGGGGGACAGTCAGGTTGGTGTCCACCCGGTAGAACGCTCCGGTACTCGTCCGCAGGGGGGTGATGCCCGGGACCCGGCCCTGGACCCCCTCGGGGAAGGAGGCAGCGGCATCGACCGGGGTTGGGAGCCTGCCCTTCGGGCCGGTGTCTGCCGACGAGAGCTGCTGCCCGAAAGTGGCTGCGGCGGCTGCGCCGGCCGTTACTGCGGCGGCGCCGATCAGGAACTGGCGGCGTCCGTCGTGCGAGGTGGGGTATGCCGTCGCCGGCAGTTCGCGCCCGTCGTCATCGACCACGGACCGTTGGCCTGGCGTAAGGGCGTGGTGCAGGCCCAGGAGGATCGCGAGCCCGACCACGGCCGAGACGACGCCGGGGATGGCATCCGAAGGAGTCGAGACCGGGCGCAAGACTGCCGCCGCGGTGGCCAGGCCGGTCAGCAGAAGGATGAACCCGACCCCGAGCCAGACCCTGCGACGGGACAGAGCGCCGGCGAGTCCGGCGGCCACGAGCGTGACCAGCGTGACGCTGGCCAGCAAGATGGGCTTGTCCGCCGTGCCGAACTGGGCGACGGCAAACTCCTTGACCGGCGTCGGGGTGGCGTCGATCACCACTGAGCCGACGGCGAGCACAGGTGAGGCAGCTGGGTTGGTCAGCCCGGCGACCAGGTGGGCGGCCGCGATACCGCC
>JBDTOA010000221.1:0-3757 GCA_039933475.1 Dermatophilaceae bacterium | reverse complement strand
GCAACAGACGCAACGTCGAGCTGGTGCTGCTGCTGCTCGCCGTCGCGATCGTTCTCGTCGCCTACCTCAACGTGGGTCTGGCCATCGACGGGGCGTTTCCTCCAGACCTGGTCAAGTACGGCTCGGGCCTGCTCGTCCTCACCCTTGGCTTTCACCTCGTGCTGCGATGGCGCGCCTCGTATGCCGACCCCCTCATGCTGCCGATTGCCACGCTGCTCAACGGCCTTGGCCTGGTGATGATCCATCGCCTCGACCTTGCCTACTCCCGGACGGGCAGCCATCTGCTCGCGCCCAAGCAGCTGATGTGGAGCACCCTGGCCGTCATCATCGCGGTCGGCGTCATCATCGTCCTGCGCGACCACCGCCAGCTGCGCCGTTTCACCTTCACCGCCATGGCGGCCGGCCTTGGCATGCTCCTGCTGCCGCTGGTGCCCGGCATCGGCCGGAACATCAACGGGTCCCGGATCTGGGTTGGTCTGGGACCGTTGTCGTTCCAGCCTGGCGAGGTCGCCAAGATCCTGCTGGTCATCTTCTTCGCCGGCTACCTGGTCCAGACCCGCGACGTCCTCTCCCTGGTCGGCCGCCGCTTCATGGGGATCGGCCTGCCCAGGGCCCAGGACCTCGGCCCGATCCTCATTGCCTGGCTGGCCAGTGTGGGCGTCCTGGTCTTCGAGAAGGACCTTGGCTCGTCCCTGCTCTTCTTCGGTTTGTTCGTCTCGATGCTCTACGTCGCCACCGAACGCCGGTCGTGGATCGCGATCGGCATGACCCTCTTCTGCGTCGGCGCCTACTCGGCATACCTCTTGTTCGGACACGTCCAGACGCGGGTCCTGCTCTGGTTGGATCCCTTCAGCGCCAAGGCGATTGAAGCCAGCGACCAGCTGGTCAAAGGACTGATGGGCATGGCCAAGGGCGGCCTGATCGGCAGCGGGCTCGGGCGGGGCCACCCCGAGCTCACCTACTTCCCCGAGAGCGACTTCATCGTCCCCAGCTTCGGCGAGGAGATCGGGCTGATCGGCCTGTTCGCCCTCCTGATGCTCTACCTGCTGCTCGTCGAGCGCGGCCTGCGAACAGCCCTCGGCGTCCGGGACGGCTTCGGCAAGCTGCTGGCGGTCGGGCTCTCGTTCTCCATGGCGCTGCAGTGTTTCGTGGTGGTCGGCGGCGTCACCCGGGTCATTCCGCTCACCGGCCTGACCATGCCCTTCCTGTCCTACGGAGGGTCCTCGCTTCTGGCCAACTGGACCCTCGTCGCCCTGTTGCTGCGGATCAGCGACCAGGCGCGACGGCCGCTGCCAGACCCGGCCCAGCTGGCTTCGGCCTCCTCAGCGCACACCCAGGTGGTGACCAGACCATGAACCAGCCGATCCGCCGACTGTCCTTCCTCGTGGCCCTGCTCTTCGGCGCCCTGCTCATCTCGACGACGTGGATCCAGTTCGTCCAGGCCCAGACGCTCGACAACCGGCCTGGCAACCGTCGCACCCTGCTCGAGGGCTACGCGCGCGAACGCGGCGCGATCCTGGTCGACGGGGCGCCGGTGGCCAAGTCGGTCCCGACCAAGGACGAGCTCAAGTACGTCCGCATCTACCCCTCCGGCAAGCTCTACTCGCACGTCACCGGCTACTACTCCTTCACGTACGGCGCCGGCGGGGGCCTCGAGGGGTCCGAGGACCCGTTGCTGTCGGGGCAGTCGGACAAGCTCTTCTACCGCCGCGTGGTCGACATGCTGACCGGCAAGGTCGCCAGCGGTGCCAGCCTCGAGCTCACCATCAACGCCAAGGCCCAGCAGGCGGCCGACAAGGCCCTCGGCAACCAGCGAGGTGCGGTCGTCGCGCTGGACCCCAGCACGGGCGCCATCCTGGCCATGGTCAGTCACCCGCAGTACAACCCGACCGTGTTGTCGAGCCACAACCTCGACGCGGTCTCCAAGGCCTGGAAGGCCCTGAACGCCGACCCGGCGCAGCCGATGGTCAACAGAGCGATCGCGGGCGACCTCTACCCGCCGGGCTCGACCTTCAAGCTGGTCACTGCCGCCGCGGCACTGTCCTCTGGCAGGTTCACGGAGGAGTCACAGATCCCGGGCCCGGCGAGGCTCGACCTCCCCCAGACGACGATCAGCCTGCCCACCGACGACCTGAAGCCCTGCGGCCCCGGCAACAAGACCTCTCTGACGCACGCACTCGAGATCTCGTGCAACACCGCCTTCGGCTGGCTGGGACTGCAGCTGGGCGCCGACGACCTGCGAGCACAGGCCGCCAAGTTCGGCTTCGGTGACGCCCTTCGGGTGCCCATGCACGTGACGCCGAGCACCATCCCACAGCTCGACGTGCCGCAGACCGCACTGGCGGCCATCGGACAGTACGAGGTGAAGGTGACGCCGCTACAGATGGCGATGGTGGGGGCGGCAATCGCGAACAAGGGGATCGTGATGAGCCCCTACCTGGTCAAGGACACGCTCAACGACCATCTCGACGTCATCGACCGGACCCAGCCGACCCAGCTCTCGCAGGCGATCTCGCCGGACGTCGCAGCCGCCCTGACCCGGATGATGGTGACCGTTGTCCAGTCCGGCACAGGCACCAAGGCGCAGATTTCCGGCGTCGTGGTCGCAGGCAAGACGGGCACGGCCCAACACGGCACAGGCGCCGCGCCACATGCCTGGTTCGTCGCGTTCGCGCCCGCGGATCACCCCACCATCGCCGTGGCCGTGGTCGTTGAGGACGGCGGCAATGCTGGCAGTGAGGCCTTCGGCGGCAAGGTGGCGGCGCCGATCGCCCGCCAGGTCATCGAGGCGGTGTTGAAGCCGTGACCGCCGGGCGAGCAATAGAGGGAACGGTCCTCAGCGACCGCTACGCACTGACCGAGCGCATCGCGGTCGGTGGCATGGGCGAGGTCTGGGCGGCCACGGACACCGTCCTGGAGCGCACCGTTGCCGTCAAGCTGCTGAACCCCGCGCTCAGCCAGGAGAGCGACTTCACCGAGCGCTTCCGGGCAGAGGCGCGGCATACGGCCGCGCTGCAGCACCCCAACATCGCCACCGTGTTCGACTACGGGGAGGACGACGGCACGGCCTACCTGGTGATGGAGCTGGTGCCGGGCCGGCCGCTGAGCCAGATCATTGCCGAGCGAGCACCGCTCCCGGCACAGGAGACCGTGTCGATCCTGATCCAGGCTGCCACGGCACTGGCTGCCGCCCATGAGAGCGGGGTGGTCCACCGCGACGTGAAGCCGGCCAACATCATGGTCACGCCCGACGGCACCGCGAAGCTCACCGACTTCGGCATCTCCCGCATCGTCGACTCGGCGCCCCTCACCCAGACCGGCCAGGTCCTCGGAACCGCCCAGTACCTCTCACCCGAGCAGGCCCTGGGGCAGAGCGCGACGGCGGCCAGCGACATCTACGCCCTGGGCATCGTCGGACACGAGATGCTCACCGGGGTGCGCCCGTTCGACTCCGGAAGCGTCGTGTCCACCGCCCTCGCCCACGTCAACCAGCCACCACCTCCGCTACCCGAGACCGTCCCGGCCGGCCTCCGCGAGGTGATCGGCTCAGCGCTGGCCAAGGACCCCGCGGACCGTCCCGGAAGCGCGGCAGAGATGGCCCATGCCCTCGGTATGCCGGGTGCGGCCTTCGCGTCCGACGCGCCTGTCGTCCCCGTCCCCGTCCCCCCCGTCCCCCCGGTCGTGCCGGTCGTGCCGGTCGTGCCGGTCGACACCGTGCTCCCCGTCCTCCCCGTGCTCACTTCGTCCGCGCTTGCCG
>JBDTOA010000220.1:0-3766 GCA_039933475.1 Dermatophilaceae bacterium | reverse complement strand
CGAACTCGCGCAGGTCCGCCCCGGTGATTCGACGACCTCGGGTGAGCTCCTTGAGCCGCTCGTAGGGGTTCTCCATCCCGGGTACCCCCTGGGCGCCGAGGGCCCGCATCGCGGACTGGATGGGCTCGCCGAGCACCTCCCAGTTGACCTCGAGGTCGGCGGCCATCGCCGCCGGCACTGCGTCGAGCCCGGCCAGGCCCCGCCCGGCGTTGTCGATGGCGACCAGCGAGTGGCCGAAGGCCGTGCCGATGTTGCGCTGCATGCTGGAGTCTGTGAGGTCGCGCTGCAGCCGGGACTGGACGAGGGTGGACGCGAGGACGTCGAGCAGGGCGTTGGAGACCTCGAGGTTGGCCTCGGCGTTCTCGAAGCGGATCGGGTTGACCTTGTGCGGCATGGTCGAGGACCCCACGGTTCCCTGACCGCGCACCTGGGCGAAGTAGCCCATCGAGATGTAGGTCCAGACGTCGGTGCACAGGTTGTGCAGGATCCGGTTGAACCGCGCCATGTCGCTGTAGAGCTCGGCCTGCCAGTCGTGGCTCTCGATCTGGGTGGTCAGCGGGTTCCACTGCAGACCAAGGGACTGCACGAACGCCTTGCTGATGGCTGGCCAGTCCGCGTCGGGGACGGCGGCAACGTGCGCGCCATACGTGCCCGTTGCCCCGTTGAGCTTGCCGAGATAGTCAGCGCGGCCGATGCGGTCGAGCTGGCGGCGCAACCGGAAGGCCAGTACCGCGAGCTCCTTACCCATCGTTGTCGGCGTCGCCGGCTGCCCATGGGTGTGCGCGAGCATGGGTACGTCGCGCAGGTCGCGGGCCATCGCGGCCACGGCTTCGACGAGCGCGGTCGCCCTGGGGAGCCAGACCTCTTCGACGGCGCCCTTGACCATCAGGGCGTAGCAGAGGTTGTTGATGTCCTCGCTGGTGCAGGCGAAGTGGACCAGCTCGGAGATCGCCGCCAGGTCCGACGCCCCTTTGTCGCCGTTGGTATCGCTGATCGTGGGGAGGCGGCGCTTCAGGTAGTACTCGACGGCCTTGACGTCGTGTGCCGTCTCGCGCTCGATCTCGGCGAGCTCGGCGACGTCGTCGACGCCGAAGTCGTCGACGATCGCGCGGAGGCGGCCCTGCTCCACGGCTGTGAGCGGGCGGACGTTCGCGACGACCTGGCTGGTGGTGAGGTGGATCAGCCACTCGACCTCGACTCGCACCCGCTCTCGGTTCAGCGCTGCCTCGGAGAGGTGGTCGACCAAGGGGGCCACGGCTGCGCGATAACGGCCGTCGAGGGCACCTAGGGCGATGGAGGGGGACGCATCAGCTAGCGAGGCCATGGTCGCCATACTCCCAGAGTCTGGGCGCGCCACCGAACAGCGCGCCGACGACGGTCAGCCCGGGCGCAACCGTCAGGTTGCGCTTCCGTCGGGTGGGAGATCCTAGGGCGCGATGCCTTCGGGCAGCGGCGACGCGGCCTTGGTTTGACGGCTGCCGGACTGCTGACCGTCACCAGGTGGCGAGGGATGCGTGGTCTGCCGCGCGGTCTCGGCCAGGGCGATCCCCACCAGGACGATGACCGACCCGATGACCTGGGCAGCGTTGAGAGACTCCCCGAGCAGGACCCAGGCGATGATGCCGGCGCCCACGGGCTCGAGCATGCCGATGAGACCCACTCTGGCCGGTCCCATTCGCACCACTGCAAGGAGCACCAGCAGGAACGGCGCGACCGTGCCGAGCAGGATGATCCACAGGACCATCGACCAGAGCGGGGCGCTGCCTGGCAGGACGCCGGGAAGCGCGACCGGATTGCCCAGTCCTGACAACGGGTAGGTCCACCAGGGCGATACGACTGCCCAAAGGATTGCGGAGAAGCCAAAGGTGAAGCCCATCAACGAGATTGGATCCCGTTCGCGCTGCCCGTGCTCTCCCATCAGGTAGTAGCAGGCCAGCGCGGCGCCTGCCCCCAGGGCACTGATCAGACCGACGGGGTCGAGGGTCATGCCCTTCCAGAACTGGGCCACCATGGCCAGACCGGTCAGCGCGCAGGCCAGGCCCAGCCAGAGCCTTGACCTCACCGGCTGCTTCTGCACGAACCGCACCCACAGCGCCACCATGATGGGAGCGGTGTACTCGAAGAGGAGGGCGATGCCGACGGGCATCCGCTGGAGCGCGACGAAGTAGAGCCACTGGACCATGGCGATGCCGGTGAGGCCGTAGAGCGCCAGGAAGGCGAGCTCCCGCCCGCCCACGCGAAGAGCCGCAGGTCTTGTCAGCGCGGTGATCGCCAGCAGGATCAACGCTGTTCCCGCGCTGCGCAAGGACACGAGCTCAAGAGAGGAGATCCCGCTCAGCAGGACCACCTTGCTGACGTTCCCGTTGACCGCGAAGAGCACCGCGGCTGCAACCGCCAGGACAAAACCGCTCGACACGCGTGGCCTGGTCATCGTGGCCTGTTGGCGGGCTCGGGTCGTTGGGACCCGTTCTCGACCGGCTCTGTTGCCCCGGCCAGCTCGACGCGAAGGTGCTCGACCAGCCCTCGGCAGGCGCGTTCGACCACGGTCAGGCATCGGTCGAAGTCATCGGAGCTGCCGAAGTACGGGTCGTCGACCTCGAGGGTCCCGGAGGCAACGGCACTCGGGTCGAACTCGCGCAGGAGCCGCACCTTGGCTGACCCCAGAGCGGAGGGAGCCCAGCGGCGCAGATCGCGGACGTGACCCTGGTCCGCGGCGACGATCAGGTCTCGCTCGCTGAACCACTGCGGCCTGAACTCCCGCGCGCGGTGCCCAGTGCCGTCATACCCATGGTCTTTCAACGCCTGGACGGTGCGCGGGTCCGCGGGGTCACCCTCATGCCAGCCACCGGTTCCCGCAGAGTCCACGACCACGTCCTCGCCCAGACCCGCGGACAGCAGCATCGCGGTCAGGATGACCTCGCCCATCGGCGAGCGGCAGATGTTTCCGGAGCAGATGACACAGACGCGGTATGACGGGGGCGGGCGCACGCGCCCATTGAACCGCACGCTGTCGCCGCCATCATCGGTGCCAACTGTCTGCCTCTGCGCGGTTTTGTCCTTGCTGCGGCGCGCAGGGGGTGACCCAGACCGACGTGTCGCTCCCTCGAACTGTCACATTCTTGCTTGCTGGCTCGCCCTCACCGGGGGCCCCAGATCGGATAATGTCAGCGACACGTAGGTCGGCCGCGGCCGGCCGCGTCAGCCCCGCGAGATGAGGAGACGCCGTGAAAACCGACGAGCTACTGACCCGACTGGCAGGGATCGACCTGTTTCAGGGGTTGTCCAAGCGTGACCTCAAGAAGCTCATCAGCTCGGGGCGTCAGACTCAGCATGCCGACGGTCACGAGGTGATCGTCGAAGGGAGCGGGGCGATCGGGTTCCATCTCATCACCGCTGGCGAGGCTCGGGTGACCACGGGTTCGACGGTGCGTCGGACGCTCAGCATCGGCGACTACTTCGGTGAGATCAGCGTGATCGACGGCCTGCCCCGGTCCGCGAGCGTCGAGGCCGTGGGCTCACTGGAGACCTTCGCGATCCATCCGGCCGTCTTCGAGAAGATCATCGAGGACCACCCCGACTTCGCGCGCGCCCTGATGATCGTTCTCTGCAAGCGTCTTCGTGAGTCGGAGGCGCGCAGCTCCTAGAGCTCACCCAGACATCACCCAGACAGCACCCAGACATCAGGGCCGGTCGATCCGGTTCTGGCCGGGGTCATAGTCACATCAGGGCCTAGCCACGATTCTGACCAGAGCGTGAGAATGGGCTG
>JBDTOA010000219.1:0-3776 GCA_039933475.1 Dermatophilaceae bacterium | reverse complement strand
ACAGGCTGCCGACATCCGGGCGGCGATCTCGCCGGACGAGGTGCTGTTCGTCATCGACGCCATGATCGGCCAGGCCGCGGTCGAGACGGCCACGGCCTTCCAGCGGGGGGTCGACTTCACCGGCGTGGTCCTGACCAAGCTGGACGGCGACGCCCGCGGTGGCGCCGCGCTGTCGGTGGCAAAGGTGACCGGCCGGCCGATCATGTTCGCCTCCACCGGTGAGAAGGTCGGCGACCTCGAGGTCTTCCACCCCGACCGCATGGCATCGCGCATCCTCGACATGGGTGACGTGCTCACGCTCATCGAGCAGGCGGAGAAGGCGTTCGACCGCGACCAGACCGCCGAGATGGCCCGCAAGTTCATGGAGGACGAGGACTTCACCTTCGACGACTTCCTGAACCAGATGGCGGCCATCAAGAAGATGGGCTCGCTCAAGGCGATGCTCAAGATGATGCCGGGCATGGGTGAGATGCGCGACCAGCTGGACTCCCTGGACGAGCGCGAGTTCGACCGGGTCGAGGCCATGGTGCGCTCGATGACCCCCTTCGAGCGCACCCATCCCAAGCAGATCAACGGCTCGCGTCGGGCTCGTGTCGCCCGGGGGTCCGGGGTGACGGTCTCCGAGGTGAACGGCTTGCTGGAGCGTTTCGGCCAGGCCCAGAAGATGATGCGTTCGCTGCGTCGCGGTGGTGGCACCGGCATTCCCGGGATGCCGGCGATCCCGGGCATGGGCGCCCGCAAGGGCGGCAAGGGCCAGCAGCGCAAGAAGGGCAAGAGCGGCAACCCGGCCAAGCGCGCGCAGGAGGAGAAGGCCGCGGCCGAGAAGAGTGCGGGCGCACGGGTGGCAGCCGCCAACAATGCCTTCGGTATGCCGCCGGGGCAGGACGCCGATGCGTCGCCCGGGGCCGTCGATCCCGCCAATCTCGAGCTGCCCAAGGGGTTCGAGAAGTTCCTCGGCAAGTAGGCCCTTAACACCACGACCGAAGGGCTCTGGCGATGCCCTGACGCCGAGGACTCCTTTGGGTAGCGTGTGATCCATGGCTGACACAGAGCGGAACTGGGACTTCACCGGTCTCAAGGCGATGTTTCTCAACGGCACTCTCAAGCGCTCGCCAGAAGTCTCCAACACGGAGGGGCTGATCGAGGTGAGCGCGTCGATCATGCGCCGCCACGGTGTCGAGGTGGAGGTGCTGCGCGCGATCGACCATGACATCGCGACCGGCGTCTATCCCGACATGACCGAGCACGGCTGGGAGAGCGACGAGTGGCCGCAGATCTGGGAACGGGTCAAGGCGGCCAACATCCTGGTCATCGCAGGGCCGATCTGGCTCGGCGACAACTCCAGCCAGACCAAGCACATCATCGAGCGGCTCTACGCGCAGTCGGGCCACCTGAACGAGCAGGGCCAGTACGCCTTCTACGGCCGGGTCGGTGGGGCACTGATCACCGGCAACGAGGACGGCGTGAAGCACTGCACCATGAACATCCTCTACAGCCTGCAGCACCTGGGCTACGTGATCCCGCCGCAGGCCGATGCAGGGTGGATCGGGGACATCGGCCCGGGCCCGTCGTACCTGGACGAGGGCTCTGGTGGACCGGAGAACGACTTCACCAACCGCAACACGACCTTCATGACGTGGAACCTCATGCATCTCGCGGCGATGATCCAGGCGGCCGGTGGCATCCCGGCATACGGGAACCAGCGGACGGCGTGGGACGAGGGGGAGCGCTTCGACTTCGTCCAACCGAACTCTGAGAACCCCGAGTACCGGTGACCCGGACCCGATGACCCGCTCCCGGCTAGGGTCGCGGGCATGACCTCACCGGTGCTGCACATCAAGGGAAGCGTTCTGCGCGGGCCGCAGGACGTCCGCGACGAGCTCTGGGTCGTCGGAGGCAGGGTGACGTATGCCGCGCCGGGCCCGGGTGCCGATGTCCAGACGGTGGAGGGCTGGGTCCTTCCCGGCCTGGTCGACGCGCACTGCCACATCGGGCTGGACAAGCACGGGGCGGTGGACGAGGCGACGACCGAGAGCCAGGCGCTGGCGGACCGCGCGGCGGGCGCCCTGCTGCTGCGCGATGCGGGGTCGCCGGCTGACACCAGGTGGGTCGACGACCGTGAAGAGCTGCCGCGGGTGGTCCGGGCCGGTCGACACATTGCCCGGACTCGCCGTTACATCCGCAACTTCGCCTGGGAGGTCGAGCCCGAGGACCTTGCCCAGTACGTCCGCCAGGAGGCACGTGCCGGTGACGGCTGGGTCAAGCTCGTCGGCGACTGGATCGACCGGGACACCTCTGATCTCAGTCCCTGCTGGCCTCGTGAGGCTCTGTCCAGCGCAATCGCGGCTGCGCATCAGGAGGGTGCTCGGGTGACTGCTCACTGCTTCGGTGAGGAGTCACTGCGCGACCTCGCAGCGGCGGGGGTCGACTGCATCGAGCACGCAACCGGACTCGTGGGGGACACCATCGACGCCTTTGCCGCACAGGGGATAGCGATCGTCCCGACCCTGGTGAACATCGACTCCTTTCCTGGCATCGCGGCCAGCGCAGAGGCCAAGTACCCGGCCTACGCTGCTCACATGCGAGACCTGCACTCGCGCCGGTACGAGACCATCGGGGCGGCCCATGACGCCGGGCTACCGATCTACGTGGGAACCGACGCCGGCGGCTCCCTTCCGCATGGGCTGGTAGCCCGTGAGGCTGCCGAGCTGGTCCGGGCAGGGCTGTCAACGATGGAGGCGCTGGACGCAGCCACGTGGGGTGCCCGTTCCTGGCTGGGCAAGCCGGGTCTCGACGAGGGCGAAAGTGCTGATCTCGTTGTGTACCAGGCTGATCCGCGCGTTGATATCACTGCGCTGGCTACACCGAAGCACGTTGTTCTGCGAGGCAGGGTTGTCGTCTGAGCCGCCCGACCAGAAGGCTGGGGGCGCTCGCGTCTGGGTCGGTCAGGTCAGGGCAGAGGATGTCGCGCCGTACCGGCTCGCCGTTGAGCAGTCACGGCAGCGGCTCTCCCGGTGGAACCCGGTCGACCCCGATGATCTCGAGAGAGCGCTGGAACTGCAGTCCCGCGACCGCCGCACCTTTCTCGTGCATGCGCTTGACCCCGAGGGCGACCACGACATCGTCGGCAAGGTCAATGTCACCGACGTGGTGCGTGGCCGTTTCGAGTCGGCCGCCATGGGCTACGACGCCTACGACCCCTATGCCGGTCGCGGCCTGTTCGCCGAGGGGCTACGCCTGGTGCTGGACCTGACGTTCAGGCCAGAGGCGGACGGCGGGATGGGCCTGCACCGGGTTGCAGCCGCAGTGCAACCCGGCAACACTCGCTCGGCTGGGCTGCTGCGGTCACTGGGGCTTCAGAGCGAAGGCTTCTCGCCACGCCTGCTCTGGCTGCCTGGCGCGGACGGCAGCCATGGCTGGCGGGACCACATCTCCTACGTCGTCAGGGCCGAGGACTGGCCGGCTGAGCCGTACGCGGCAACACCTGGCCGAAAGGTCGTGGCACTTGTCAACGGAGTGCCCGGGTCAAGGAAGAGCGCCCTAGCCCGGCAGCTTGCGGCCGAGCTACGCATCCCGTTGTTCTCCGAGGACGTCTTCACCCGTAACGCCGCCGGCACGTTGTGGTCGTTCCTGCAGGACTCTCCGGTCGGCGGTGTGGTGGTGGGATCTTTCCAGCCGGACGAGGCTCGCCTGGTGGGCGAAGGGCTGCAACGCTGCGGTCTCGACCCTTCGGCGGTTCCCGAGGTGTGGTGCCAGGCAGAGGCGCATCCATCGGC